>NZ_JAAAFU010000092.1:123681-123805 GCF_019352905.1 Pseudomonas sp. Xaverov 83
TTGGCCTCGCTTCAGCAAATTGGGTATGTGATAGCTTCGGTGTTTTGTGAGTCTTTCGAACTTTCGGTTCGTTTCGTCTTCACACACCGCAATCTGGTCTTTCGACTCAAATTGCTTGGGTGTT
>NZ_JAAAFU010000093.1:0-242 GCF_019352905.1 Pseudomonas sp. Xaverov 83
CGAAGACTCCCTGCTCTACACCGCCGACCTGCTGCACAGCGCCTCGGCCACCGCGCTCGACTGTGGCGAATAACTGCAAAGCCCCGAGCGCGCCAAAGTCCTCGCCGTGTGGCACCTGCTGGAAATGGCCAAAGCCATGGTCGACCGCTCGATAGAGTGCCTGCACCCGCGCAAAACCTGACGCACGAACGCCAGAACACCGCAGATCAACTGTGGGAGCGGGCTTGCTCGCGAATGCGGTG
>NZ_JAAAFU010000094.1:0-251 GCF_019352905.1 Pseudomonas sp. Xaverov 83
CTGCAGGATATCGCGGCCGCGAGTCACTGTTAGAAGTCCCGTATCGTTATTGACATATTTCCTGGCCCCACATCCACCTCCTGGTGTTAAAAGTGGATGACTTCTACATGACACAGAAAATCTCTGGCAAGCTATAACTAAAGTAGGCTTCCCTGGGTGAAAAAATAGTGGGGCCCAACAGATCTCTTTCTACATGTAGCCTGGGAAGGGTATGCTAGAAGATAATGGAGTTGCCTCCACTTAAACCAACC
>NZ_JAAAFU010000095.1:0-11556 GCF_019352905.1 Pseudomonas sp. Xaverov 83
GCAGGACGCCGGGTTAGCCGCGCTGGGCCAAGGATGGCCCATCGCGGCGGCCCACGGTCCAAAGCCGGAGGGCACACCGAGCCTAAGCGAGGTGCCGAGTGGTGGGACAAGAGCGTTTTGCTTACTTTTGCGCTCTTCAAAAGTGAGCCGCTGTAAGAGCGGAACCATAGGCGGCCGTTACCTAAATAACGGATATACACCCAGCCAACTCCCCCCCAACACAAATGTCGCCTCTGAAATCAGACCAGGCTTTCGTCAATCACCAACACAAGTTTCCCGGAAATCTGATTAGTCGCCAGTTCAGCAAACGCGGCCTCGGCATCCTTGATCGGAAACGTCCTGGCCAACTGCGGACTCAAACGACCCTCGGCAAACAACGGCCAAACATGCTGGCTCAAGTCACTGAACAGGTCAGCCTTGAACTGATCATCCCGGCTACGCAACGTCGACCCCAACACCTGCACACGCTTGGCCAACACCTGCGCCAGATCGATCTGCGCCTCACGCCCGCCCATCAACCCAATCAACACCCAGCGCCCATCACGCGCCGCCAGCTTGAGATTCAGCGCCGCGTAATTCCCCCCCACAGGGTCAAGAATCACATCGAACGGTCCAAAATCCCTCAAGCCCTCGATGCCGTCAGTACGTACCACACCCCCCTGAGCCCCCAGCGCCTCACAGTACGCCAAGCGATCCGCCGACCCCACACTGACCCAACACGGGCTACCAAACGCCTTGCACAACTGAATCGCCGCCGACCCCACGCCACTGGCGCCAGCATGCAACAGCACCTTCTCCCCAGGCTTGAGGCCCGCCAGCTGGAACAGATTCAGCCACGCAGTGCTGTACACCTCGGGCAACCCGGCCGCTTCCACCAGGGACACACCCTCTGGCACCGGCAGCACATGCCGCGCATCCACCACCACTTCTTCAGCCATCCCACCGCCAGCCAGCAAGGCGCAAACACGATCACCCACCTGCCACGACGAACCAGCGCCGACTTCGCTGATCACCCCGGAACACTCCAGGCCCAACACCTGACTGGCGCCAGGAGGCGGTGGATAGAGCCCTGAACGCTGTAATAAATCCGCCCGATTCAGGCCCGCAGCCGCCACACGAATGCGAACTTGGCCTACATCACATGTAGGACTCGGCTCGTCTTGCCACTCCACATGACCTTCAACGCCTTGCAATGCTTTCACAGTGCCTCCATAGTGAGTCTGGACTGAGCCCGTTGCTGTAGCGCCGGGCTTTTTGCATTATGCGACCGGCCCATATGGAACCGGCGACTTCAAAGACGGCCTAATATGCGTTATCAATTGCCCCCGCGTCGAATCAGCATGAAGCATCTGTTCCCCAGCACCGCCCTCGCTCTTTTTATTGGTATCGGCCTTCTGCCGCTTTCGAGCAATACGTTCGCAGCCAACAGCTGGGACAATCTTCAGCCTGATCGCGATGAGGTGATTGCCAGCCTTAACGTCGTTGAGTTGCTCAAGCGCCACCATTACAGCAAGCCGCCGCTGGACGACGCTCGCTCGGTGATCATTTACGACAGCTACCTCAAGCTGTTGGATCCCTCGCGCAGCTATTTCCTGGCCAGCGACATCACCGAGTTCGACAAGTGGAAGACGCAGTTCGACGACTTCCTCAAGAGCGGTGATTTGCAGCCCGGCTTCACCATCTACAAGCGTTACCTGGACCGCGTCAAAGCGCGTCTGGACTTCGCCATTGGTGAGCTGAACAAGGGCGTCGACCAGTTTGACTTCACCAAGAAAGAGACCTTGCTGGTTGACCGCAAGGACGCTCCTTGGCTGACCACCGAAGCCGAACTGGACGACCTGTGGCGCAAACGCGTCAAGGATGAGGTCCTGCGCTACAAGATCTCAGGCAAAGACCCGAAGGCCATTCAGGAACTGTTGACCAAGCGCTACAAGAATCAGCTGGCACGTCTGGACCAGACCCGTGCCGAAGATATCTTCCAGGCCTACATCAACACCTTCGCGATGTCCTACGACCCGCACACCAATTATCTGTCGCCAGATAACGCGGAAAATTTCGATATCAACATGAGTCTGTCGCTGGAAGGCATCGGTGCCGTCCTGCAAAGCGATAACGACCAGGTGAAAATCGTGCGTCTGGTGCCGGCAGGTCCGGCCGACAAGACCAAGCAGGTTGCTCCGGCCGACAAGATCATCGGTGTGGCTCAAGCCGACAAAGAGATGGTCGATGTGGTCGGCTGGCGTCTGGATGAAGTGGTCAAGCTGATCCGCGGGCCGAAAGGCAGCGTGGTGCGCCTGGAAGTGATTCCGCACACCAACGCACCGAACGACCAGACCAGCAAGATCGTGTCCATCACCCGTGAAGCGGTGAAGCTCGAAGATCAGGCCGTCCAGAAGCAAGTCCTCAACCTCAAGCAGGATGGCAAGGACTACAAGCTGGGCGTGGTGGTGATCCCGGCGTTCTACCTGGACTTCAAAGCGTTCCGCGCCGGTGATCCGGACTACAAGAGCACCACCCGCGACGTTAAGAAAATCCTGACAGAACTGCAGAAGGAAAAAGTCGACGGCGTGGTCATCGACCTGCGCAACAACGGCGGCGGCTCCCTGCAGGAAGCCACCGAGCTGACCAGCCTGTTTATCGACAAGGGTCCGACCGTACTGGTGCGTAACGCCGACGGCCGTGTGGACGTGCTGGAAGACGAGAACCCGGGTGCCTTCTACAAAGGGCCGATGGCGTTGCTGGTCAACCGCCTCTCGGCATCCGCCTCGGAGATTTTTGCCGGCGCGATGCAGGACTATCACCGTGCGCTGATCATCGGCGGCCAGACCTTCGGCAAAGGTACCGTGCAGACCATCCAGCCGCTGAACCATGGCGAGCTGAAACTGACCCTGGCCAAGTTCTACCGGGTTTCCGGGCAGAGCACCCAGCATCAGGGCGTACTGCCGGATGTCGATTTCCCGTCGATCATCGACACCAAGGAAATCGGCGAGAGCGCACTGCCTGAGGCCATGCCGTGGGACACCATCCGCCCTGCGATCAAGCCTGCGGTAGACCCGTTCAAACCGTACATCGCAAAGCTGAAAGCTGATCACGAAGCCCGCTCCGCCAAGGATGCCGAGTTCATCTTTATCCGCGACAAGCTGGCCCTGGCCAAGAAGTTGATGGAAGAGAAAACCGTCAGCCTCAACGAAGCCGACCGTCGTGCGCAGCACACCGACATCGAGAATCAGCAACTGGTGCTGGAGAACGCCCGCCGCAAGGCCAAAGGCGAAGCCCCGCTCAAGGAACTGAAGAAAGAAGACGAAGACGCGATCGCCGCCGAGCCTGATAAAACCAAGCCGGAAGATGATGCCTACCTGAGCGAGACCGGGCGCATCCTGCTGGACTACTTGAAAATCAGTAAGACGGTGGCCAAGCAGTAAATGATGGCAATTTAATGTGAACGCTCTCCGGAGTGTCATCAAATAGACATCATTCTGTCGTGAAATGAAGGACCTGCCCAAGCAGGTCCTTTTTTTTCGACCCGAGAAAATCATGACCATGACCGAACAGCTGAATGCATTGGGCTCAATCCTGGCTCAAGGCAGTTTGCACAGCCTGTTCCAGCCGATCATTTCTCTGTCCGAGCGGCGCGTGGTCGGTTACGAGGCCCTCAGTCGTGGCCCGTCCAATAGCCCGCTGCACTCCCCTATCGCGCTGTTCTCCGTGGCCCGCCACGCCGGGCGCCTCAGTGAGCTGGAGATGGTCTGCCGGGAAAGTGCCTGCCGGCGGTTCAGCGAACAAAAACTGCCAGGCAAGCTGTTCCTTAACGTCTCACCCGAATCCCTGCTGGAAACCGCCCATCAACCTGGCCGCACCCTGCAACTGCTCAGCGACTTTGGCATCCCGCCCAGCCAGGTGGTGATCGAACTGACCGAGCAAACCCCGACCGACGATTTTCAACTGCTGCAAACCGCGCTGCATCACTATCGCGCCATGGGGTTTTCGATTGCCCTGGATGACCTGGGTGCCGGCTATTCCAGCCTGCGGCTGTGGTCGGAATTGCGTCCGGACTATGTGAAGATCGACCGGCACTTTATCGACGGCATCCACCAGGACGCCCTCAAGCGCGAGTTTGTCGGCTCCATCCTGCAAATCGCCAAGGCCTCCCGGGCCCAGGTGATCGCTGAAGGCATCGAACTGCCGGAAGAATTGGCGGTGCTCACGGAAATGGGCGTCGACCTGGTGCAGGGCTACCTGCTCTGCCGCCCCCAGGAACACCCGCCGCAGGAAGCACGGTTGATGTTACCCAAGCCTGACAGCGCCAACATCGCACTGAACGACGAAGGCAGCGACCTCAGCGCCCTGCTCAACGAACAACCGGCCGTGGGCCAGCACACCGCCACGGCGCAGGTGCTGGAAGCCTTCCGGCGCCAGGCCAACCTCAATTCCCTGGCGGTGCTGGATGAGCGTGGCCATCCAATCGGCATCGTGCACCGGCACTCGCTGTCGGACGCCCTGCTCAAGCCGTTCGCCACCGACCTGTTCGCCCGCAAGCCCATCAGCCGCCTGATGAGTGATGACTTCCTCGCCGTGGAACTGAGCCAGTCCTTGCAGCAAGTCAGCCGACTGCTCACCAGCCGCGCACGCCAGCGGATCGAGGAAGATTTCATCATCACCCTCAACGGCGATTACCTGGGGCTGGGGCGGGTGATCGACGTGCTCAAGCTGATTACCGAGCTGAAAATCCAGCAGGCACGCTATGCCAACCCGCTGACCTTGCTGCCGGGCAACGTGCCGATCCAGCAGTGCCTGACGCGGTTGTTGCAGCAACAACGCGAGTCAGTGATCTGCTACGTGGATATCGACAGTTTCAAGCCATTCAACGATATCTACGGCTATGGCCGGGGCGATGAAGTGCTGCTGTGCCTGGCGCAATGCCTGAACGACCGGGTAGACCCCAGCCGCGACTTTGTCGGGCATATCGGCGGTGATGACTTTTTACTGGTGCTGGGGCCGCAGGATTGGCGCAAGCGACTCAACCAACTGCTGGACGACTTCCACACCCAATGCCGGCGCTTCTATCGCAGCGAGCATCTGGACGCGGGCTGTTTCGTTGCACTGAACCGCCAGGGCGTGCGCCAGGAGTTTGCGCTGCTGTCGCTGTCCATCGGCGTGGTGCATTTGTATCCACAGGCCTGTGGACAACTCGATGCCAGCCAGTTGGCAGAACTGGCCTCGCAAGCCAAGCACCACGCGAAGAACGTGGCGGGCTATAGCATTCATGTGATCGACAGTCTGGAGTTGGGCCAGGCAGAACCGGAGCCGCTCTAGATCAGAGTTGTTCCAGACGGATCTGCGCCAACGGGTGCCCGGCCCGGGCGGCGATTTTCCACCAGCGTGCCGCTTCCAGCGGATCCGGCGCCTTGCCAAGGCTGCCCGCGAGGCTTAACACCCCAATCTGGTAGGCAGCCTTGCCATCTCCGGCCTGGGCCGCCAGCCGCAACAGCCGCACGCCCTCTTCACGAGCGCCAAGGCCCTTGCCGCGAAACGTCAGGATATGTCCGTAGAAACTCTGGGCCCCTACATCCCCCAGATTGGCCATGCGTGCGAACTGGCCTTCAAGCCATTGCCAACCACGCGGCTGTCGCATGAACCAGGACCAATGAAACAATTTGCGCGCCAGCCAATAACTGACATACGCCTTAAGCTTCCAAAACACTAAGCCTCCGCTGACTCGGGATAATCGTACTCAAACACCCGCACCACTTCCGATGCGTGCCACGACGCTGCGGCCACGCCATCGGACGGCCCGCAAAAACGTCCAAGACGCTCCACACATTCAAAGAAGCCGGTACGTGGCAGGCGGCTGGCGCCCTGGCTGATCACCAGGGAACTGCGCAGCGGCTGGTCGGCCTTGGCATCCAGCGCTGCCAGGTGTTCCAGCGCGGCCGTCAGGGTTTGCATCGCCGGCGTGGGAAATTGCAGGCGCTCCAGCAACGCGCGGTAGGTCAAGAGGTGGCGCTGTCGGCGCGCCTGGTCCAGCTCGTTGATTAACCCATCCCAATGCTGACGGCTGATGCGTACGCTCACGTTTCGTCCCTCCAACCTGCGACGCCCAATTCCCAAGCCAGACTGCGGCGGATGGCTGCGTCCGGCTGGCGTTCACCACTTTCAATCAAGCCCAGGTAAGACGGGCTGATGCCCACTGTGCGCGCCAAAGCCTCGATGGCCAGGCCCTTGGCCTCGCGCAGGCTTCGCAGCTGCTCCAGGGGGCGCAGATCCGGTTCGGCGGTGGCTTGGCGAATGTTCGAAGCAGGAGATGTCGGCTGCTGCTGACCGGCGGCTTTTAACAGCGCCTGATACTGAGCCCAAGGCAGAACCGCATATTCGGGTTCGCCATCCTTTGTAATTATCTGAATATCCATGACTGCCCCGTAGGATCACAACACTTACTTCGTAAGTACTTTCCTTAGGAGTGTAATCCTAACAGCCACAAAGAGCGCAGGGGGATATTCGCAAGGTTCAGTTTTTTTTCAGGTGTTCCTGCGTCAGCAACAGAGGCGTCGCTGGCAGGCGCTCAACCACCGCGAGCTTCTCGGGGGCCTGACGCTCGCGCCAGGCGCGAAAAGCGCTCAGTTCGCCGTCCAGGGTCTTCATGACCCATGCCAGCACGGCAATGTCGTCGAGCATGCCAAATACCGGGATAAAGTCCGGGATTGCGTCAATCGGGCTCAGGAAGTACATCAGCCCCGCCACCACCGAAATCAGTGCCTTGGGGCTGATGGCCCGGTATTCGCCGCGCCAGTAGGCCAGGCACAAGGCCTGGAGCAGCTTGAGGTCGTCCTTGAGCTTGCCCAGCCGGCTGCCCTGGCTCGAGCCTTTGGCGGCCACCGCGAACAGCAACGTCGGCAAGCGCCCACGGCCCAGCAGGCGAGCAGCCATGGGCAGGAAGCGGGTGAAATTAAACGGCGCTTTCATCATCACTCCAGTTCCGGGCGACAGAAAAGGTTATCCACACAAATTGTGGATAACCTTGTGAACAGAGCCTATTTTCCAGGCTGAAAGCCACGTAATACAAGGCCTACAGTCAGATCGGGCGTTTTTTGCGCACATAAAAAAACCCAAGAATTCATTGACTTGGAGATTATCTGCGTCTACCCGTGCTCGGGTCTTTTATCAGACTGCTCTAGCCCGCATGGGTTCGGTTGAATTTGGCCTGGATTCAACTGATCGTTCCCACGCTCTGCGTGGGAATGCCGCCTGTGGCGCTCCGCGCTTGCTGTTAGCGCAAGGCTTGAGCAATGCGCAATGGTGACGCAGAGCGTCACGGGATGCATTCCCACGCAGAGCGTGGGAACGATCGCACAGGCCAGATACAACAACGCCCCGTCGAGACGGGGCGTTGTGTGTTCAGGCGCTGATTACTTCTTGGCAGCAGGAGCCGCCGGTGCGTCAGGAGCGTCTGCCTTGGACGGGTCCTTGATGGCCAGCAGTTCCAGATCGAATACCAGCACGGAGTTGGCTGGAATCGCCGGGCTCGGGCTCTGCGCGCCGTAGGCCAGGTCGGACGGGATGTACAACTCGACCTTCTCGCCAACGTGCATCAGTTGCAGGCCTTCGACCCAACCTGGAATCACGCCGCTGACCGGCAGGTCAATCGGGCTGCCGCGATCCACGGAGCTGTCAAAGGTGGTGCCGTTGGTGAGCTTGCCGGTGTAGTGAACAGTCACTACGTCGGTAGGCTTGGGTTGAGCACCGTCCGCTTTCTTCACGATCTTGTATTGCAGACCGGAAGCGGTGGTGACAACGCCGTCTTTCTTGGCGTTTTCTTCGAGGAATTTCTTGCCGGCGGTTGCCGACTCTTCGCTCATCTTGGCCATACGCTCTTCAGCACGTTTTTGCAGTGCGGCGAAGGCTTCGACCAGCTCGTCGTCTTTCAGCTTCTGTTCTTTCTTGCCGACGGCATCTTCGATGCCTTGGGCTACCGCTTTGGAGTCCAGGTCATCCATGCCTTCTTGAGCAAGGCTTTTGCCCATGTTCAGGCCGATACCGTAGGAAGCTTTTTGCGCCGGGGTTTTCAGCTCTACGCTGGTTTGCGAATCACAACCCGCAAGTACCAGGCTAACCAGGGCCACCGCCGCCGCCAACCGATGCTGTTTCATGCTATTTCCTTGTTCGTGTGCCAAAAGGGCATTCGAGTAAAGTCGCGAGCTTATCAGGCGGCCACGACCAATGGCTACCGGCATGTGAGCAGGAAACTTCTGATAAGTTCACGTGTTTAAAAGCATTTTCATTCAATCCAGGGCTCTGCAACGGACAGCAGCAGCACTGGAACGAGACTCATGGCCACTTGCCGCACTGCTGGCCTGATGGCATAAGAACGCTACAACTCGACAAGGATAGTTATCTTGCGCATTTTTTCCCGTGTTTTGCTGATGATTTTCATACTGCTGGGCTTGGTCCTGGCGGTGGTGCTCTATTACGTGGTCAACCCGAAACTGCCGGTCTACGTGCCGGTGGAACAGGTGCATTACCAGGATCAATGGAGCGCCGCAGATCGCCAGACCTACTACTTCACGCCCCAGGGCACCCAGGTCAAGGGCCTGCGTTATGCCTGGTTTACCGCACTGGAACTGCCGTTCTCCGAGCAGCGTTTCGCCACGCCGGAGTACCTGGCGCGCTTCGGCTTCCTGGTAGACCCCAAGCAGGTACCCACCGCGCAAAACCCCGGCAACCTGCCGGTGGGTTTCGCCCGGCATAAAAATGCCGGCAGCAATGATGAGTTCCTCGACATCACCTGCGCCGCGTGCCACACCGGCCAGTTGAATTTCAAAGGCCAGGGCCTGCGTATCGACGGTGGCCCGGCGCAACATGTGCTGCCGTCCAGCGTACCGACCCTGCGCGGCGGCAGCTTCGGCCAGGCACTGGTCGCCAGCCTTGCCTCGACCTACTACAACCCGTGGAAATTCGAGCGCTTTGCCCGCACCGTGCTGGGCCATGACTATGACGACCGGAACGCAGCGCAACTGCGCCAGGACTTCAAGAAGTCCCTGAACAACTTCCTGAAAGTTGCCTGGAACGACACCCACCGTGGCCTCTACCCCACCGAAGAAGGCCCGGGCCGCACCGACGCCTTTGGCCGTATCGCCAACGCCAGCTTCGGCGACGCCATTTCCCCCGACAACTACCGCATCGCCAATGCACCAGTGGACTACCCGCAACTGTGGGACATCTGGACCTTCGACTGGGTGCAATGGAACGGCTCGGCCCAGCAACCCATGGCCCGCAATATCGGCGAAGCCCTGGGCGTTGGCGCCACCCTGGACTTCTTCGACAGCGCCGGCCAGCCGCTCCAGGGCGATGCACGCTACGCCTCCAGCGTGCGGGTGCGCGACCTGAATACCATCGAAGAAACCCTGCAACGGCTCAAGCCACCCACCTGGCCTGAAGACCTGTTCGGCGCCATCGACAAACCGTTGGCCGCCCAAGGCCGCGCGTTGTTCACCGAAAACTGCGCCGGCTGCCACGTACCGGCAGTTTCCCAAGTCGATGGCCGCCCGGTGCGCCAGTTGAAAATGCTCCCGGTGGAGGTCATCGGCACCGACCCGACTACCGCCAACAATATCGCTGACCACCGCTTCGACCTCAGCGCCCTGCAATGGGACCCGGCGGAGTTGGCGAAAATGAACGTCGAACTGCACCCCACCCCCACTGAGCCACTGGACCTGCGTAGCCTCTCCTCAGCCAAAGGCCTGGCTTATATCACCGCCTTTGTCGAAGACCACGCCTACCGTGCCGCCGGCGTGACACCCGCCGAACGCCCGCGCCTGGACGGCTTCGGCCTGCCCATCGGCGTGCGCGAATTGCGTGCCTACAAGGCACGGCCACTGGCCGGGGTATGGGCGACACCGCCGTTCCTGCACAACGGCTCGGTGCCGACGATCTACCAATTGCTCTCGCCCCAGGACGAGCGCAGCCCGACCTTCTATAAAGGCACTTTCGAATACGATCCGCGCCACCTGGGCTATCAAACCGCTGCGTTCCCCAACGCCTTCCTGTTCGATACGCGGATCACCGGCAACCACAACAGCGGCCACGAATTCCGTGCCGGGCAGCGTGGCAACGGGGTGATCGGCCGAGGCTTGCTGCCCCAGGAACGCTGGGCGCTGCTGGAATATTTGAAAGTGCTGGGTGGCCCGCTGGAACAGCAACTGCCCTGACCCAACCGACTTCGCAGAAAAGGATTTTTAAATGCTCGCTCGACTTTGGCTGCGCCTCGGCGCGTTTCTCGGCAAGACCCTGTTGTGGCTGGTGGGCCTGGGCCTGCTGGCCTGGTTGTTGTCCACCCTGTGGTTTGCCTGGCAGCACAGCGGCCCGGTGTCACCGGATGAACAGATCCCGCCGGGGGAAGCGGCCATGACCCAAGGCATCATCCAGACCGCCGTGCGCATCGTCGACCAACACCGCGAGGGCACGCGTTACCTGCGGGATGCGCATGCCAAGGCCCATGGCTGCGTGAAGGCCGAGGTCAGCGTACTGCCGGACCTCGACCCAGCCTTGCGCCAGGGCGTGTTCGCCGAGCCGGGCAAGACCTGGCAGGCGATGATGCGCCTGTCCAACGGCAATGCGTACCCGCAGTTCGACAGCATCCGGGATGCCCGGGGCATGGCGATCAAGCTCTTGGACGTGCCGGACAAGCAGTTGCTGGCGGATCAGCAGGCGCGCGGTGAGCAGGACTTTGTGATGTTCAGCCATCCGAACTTTTTCGTCAGTGATGTGGCGGAGTATGCGCAGAACATTTCGGCTCAGGCGGATGGCAAGAAGGTCCTGGCGTTCTTCCCCGGGGTGGATCCGCGCAGTTGGCAGGTGCGGCATCTGTTTATCGCGCTGGCGACGTTGGCGCCGCCGCCGGTGAGTCCTACGCAGACGACGTATTTCTCGGTGTCGCCGTATAAGTTTGGGGCGGCGAATGCGAAGTTTCGGGTGGCGCCGGACCCGCAGAGTTGCCCTGAATATGTGTTGCCCAAACAGAACCACGACCTGCCGAACTTTTTGCGCAGTGCGTTGAATCAGCAACTGTCGACGGACCGGGTGGCGGCGTGTTTTGTGTTGCAGATTCAGCGGCAAAATCCGCAGAAGTTTATGCCGATCGAGGACACCAGCGTTGAGTGGAAAGAGAGTGATGCGCCGTTTGAGACGGTGGCCAAGGTGGTGATTCCGGCGCAGGATTTTGATACGCCGGCGTTGAACCTGGCTTGTGATAATCAGTCGTTTAACCCGTGGTTTGGGGTGGAGGCGCATCGGCCGATTGGGGGGATTAATCGGTTGCGTAAGGCGGTGTATGAGGCGGTCAGTGATTATCGGCATAGCCGGAATTTGTAGCTCCGCGGTGTGGGGTGCATATCCGTTGCTGCGGTTGTGGCCGCTATTGGTTCCGCTCTTACAGCGGCTCACTTTTGAACAGCGCAAAAGTAAGCAAAACGCTCTTGCCCCACCACTCGGCTCCTCGCCTAGGCTCGGTGTGCCCTCACTCCGGCTTTGGACCGTGGGCCGCCGTCATGGGCCATCCCTGGC
>NZ_JAAAFU010000096.1:0-86125 GCF_019352905.1 Pseudomonas sp. Xaverov 83
GCCAGGGCGGCCGACAGCCTGCAACTTCCGCGCGCCTCGGTGACCATCCTGATCAAGCAACTGGAGACGCACCTTGGGGTGCAACTGTTGCAGCGCACCACGCGCCAGGTCAGCCCGACCCTGGACGGTGCCGCCTACTACCAGCGTTGCGTGAGCCTGTTGGCGGACCTTGAGGAAACCGAGGCGGTGTTCTCCACCAGCCGGCGCAACCCGCGCGGCACGTTGCGTATTGATATGCCCTCCGGGATCGGGCGGTTCCTGGTGATTCCGGCAATGCCCGAGTTCACCACGCGTTACCCGCAGATTGATCTGGAAATCGGCCTCAACGACCGCCCGGTGGACCTGATCCGTGAAGGCGTGGACTGCGTGTTGCGCGGCGGCCTGGCGCTGGACGAGTCACTGGTGGCCCGGCCGCTGGCATTGATGGATCAGGTGACCTGCGCCAGTCCCGGGTACTTGCAGCAGTTCGGCGTGCCATCGACGCTGGATGAGTTGGGCGGCCATCAAGTGGTGGAGTATTTCTCCAGCACCAGCGGCAAACGTTATGGTCTGGAATTTCAGATCGGCAACGACATCCGTTTGGTCGACCTGCCCAAGCAAGTCGCGGTCAACAGTGCCGATGGCTACCTGGCGGCTTGTGAAGCGGGTTACGGCCTGGTGCAGACGCCTTACTACCACGCCGTTCGCCAGTTGGACGCGGGCACGCTGGTGGAGGTGCTGGCGCATCAGCCGCCGCCGAAGTTGCCGCTCACCGCGTTGTACCCGCCCCATCGCCAGCTGTCGCAACGGGTGCGGGTATTTGTCGATTGGCTGGTGGAGCTTTGCGCCCGGCCGGGCAACGGGTTGCAGCGTCAGCCTTGAGCCTTGCGGTAGGCGCCGGGCTGGATGCCGGTGACTTTATGGAAGGCGCGGGTAAAGGCGGCGACCGATTGATAACCCACGGCGAGGGACACGTCTGCCACCGTCTGGTCTTGCTTGAACAGCTGGCAGGCGTGGCGTACGCGCATCATCAGCAGTACTTGCCCCGGCGACTGGCCGCACAGTTCATTGAAGCGCTTGAAGAACGCCGAGCGCGACAAGCCGGTGCAGGCCGCCATGCTTTCCAGGGTCCAGGGATCGGCGGGGCGTGCAATCAACTGTTCCAGCAGGTTGGCAAACGCCGGTTGCCGGGCCAGCGCTGCGAGGCCGCCGAGGTCGGTGTTGTCCAGCACCTGTTGGCGTAGCACGTACAAGAACAACAGGTGGCAGAGGCGCTCCAGCAGGGCGGGCGAGGGCGCCGGCGTGCGCTCGCATTCCTGCAGGATCAGTTCGAACAGGTTGCGCGCGGCGGTCAGCGAAGGGTCACCGGCCCGCAAAATGATCCAGGCGGGCAGGGTGTCGACAATCATCGCCGACAGCCCGGACTGGAAATGAAAGAACCCGCACACCAAACCCACGCCGTCATTCGCCTGGCTGTCCAGTGGCACCATTGGCTTGCGCGGGCACTCCTGGGCACCGGCGGCGGTGCCATCGCTGGACAAGCGGTACGCGAGATCCCGCAACAGGAACACCGCATCGCCGTTGTTCAGTGGGTAAGGGGTCGGGTCGCCATCGATGTGCATCCAGCACTGCCCTTGCACCACCAGATGAAAACTCGCGCTCGCCAGGCCATGGGTGCTGGCGTGCCAGTCGCCGCAGTAACGCCCGACGTGAAACAGACTGGTGTTGAGTTCGAGGCTATCTAATAACCAATCGACGAGCGAACTGGACGAATTCATCTAACGGAAAGACTCTAGAGCAAGTAATCGCTACTTTAGACTATTGAGCGGATTTTTTATAACCAACAGACTTGGTACACGAATCCATGAGGAGACCACTCCATGTCCCGCGTACCGATGCTAACCCTGGAAACCGCCCCTGAAGCGGCCAAGCCCTTTCTGGAAAATGCCCTGAAAGGTTCCGGGTTCATCCCCAATCTGTTGGCAGTGCTGGCCAATGCCCCGGCAGCATTGGAAACCTACATCACCGTGTCCGGCCTGAACGCCAAGTCCGACCTGAGCCTGGCCGACCGTGAAGTGGTGCAACTGATTGCCGCCACCAACCATGGTTGCGATTTCTGCGTCGCCGGGCACACTGCCGTAGCGCGCAACAAGGCCAAGCTGCCGGAAGACGTGATCGACGCCCTGCGCCAGCGTGGCGAACTGCCCAACGAACGTTATGAGACACTGGCCGCGTTCACCCGTGAAGTGATCGCCACCCGTGGTGATGTCAGCGACGCCGGCTACGCCGCGTTCCGTGAAGCGGGCTACACCGATGGTCATGCGCTTGAGGTTATTCTGGGCGTCAGCCTGGCCACCCTGTGCAATTTCGCCAACGTGTTTGCGCGGACTCCGCTCAACCCGGAGCTGGCGCAGTACCGTTGGGAAAAACCGGCAAGCTGAAGGCGCGCAAGCGTTCGCGATGTAAACATGCTGTAACAAGGAGAAACATGAATGCTTGACCCAATCTTGAGCCGTTGGCTCGATGTTCAAGCGCAGGCCCTGGATGTGGGCAGTTGCGATCCGCAGGAAGTGCTGCCACGGCTGGCAGAGGCCAATGTATTACGTATCGGTGTGCCCAAGGACCTCGGCGGTCTGGGCGGCGATGTCACGGGCGCGATAGAGGCCATCGCCGATGTGGCCAGTCATTCCCTGGCGTCGGCGTTTGTGTGCTGGGGCCAACGCTCGTTTATCGAGTATCTGCTGCAAAGCCCGAATCAGCGCCTGCGTGAGCAACTGCTGCCTGACCTGCTGAGCGGCAAACTGGCCGGGGCTACCGGGCTGTCCAATGCGATGAAATTCTTGTCGGGTATCGAGTCGCTGCAAATCAGCGCCGAGCCGACGGATGACGGCTGGAACCTCAATGGCCGCCTGCACTGGGTGACCAATCTGCGCAAGAACGGGTTTGTGGTGGCCGCCGCCATCGAGCATGCCCAGGGTGGCGCGCCGTTTATCCTGGCGATCCCGGATTCGGTGTCCGGTCTGCAACGTTCCCGTGACCTGGAACTGTTGGGCCTGCAATCGAGCAATACCGCAGCCCTCGGCTTTGAAGCCGTGGAACTGAGCCGCGACTGGTTGCTGCATGAGGATGCACGCAAGTTCCTGCCGGCCGTGCGCCCGGCGTTTCTCGGCTTGCAATGCGGCATGTCTATCGGCCTGGCGCGACGCTCGCTGGCGGAGGTGGCCAATCACCTGGGCTCCAGCCGCACCGTATTGCGTGAAGAGCTGGAAGTGCTGCGCACCTCGCTGGAACAGGCGGTCAACGACCTCAAGAAAGGTTTGCTGAGCGGCCGCTTCGGGACCGAGCCGGTACCGTTGTTCCGCCTGCGCATTGCTCTCGCGGAAATTGCCGCCAGCGCCGTCCAACTGGAGCTGCAAGCCAGCGGCGGCAAGGCCTACCTGACTGCCCACGGCAGCGGTTTCGCCCGGCGTTGGCGCGAGTCGGCGTTTGTGCCGATCGTGACCCCAAGCCTGGTGCAGTTGCGCACCGAGTTGAACCGTCAGGCCAATCTATGAGCCAGGCGGTACTGCATGCCCGGGGAATTTGCCTGGGCTATGGGGGCAACTCGGTGCTGGAAGGGTTCGACCTGCAATTGCAGCCCGGCGAAGTGGTGTCGATCCTCGGCCCCAGCGGCGTTGGCAAGTCCAGCCTGCTGCGGGTGCTTGCCGGTTTGCAGGCGCCCCAGGGCGGCAGCATTCACCTGCTGGGCGAGCCGTTGAATGGCCCGCATCCGCGGGTGGCGGTGGCGTTCCAGGACCCCAGCCTGTTGCCGTGGTTGAGCCTGGAAAAGAACGTCGCCTTTGGCCTGGACTTTGCCCGCCAACCGCACCTCAGTCCTGAAGAACGACGCAACCGGGTCGACCACGCGATCCATGCAGTGGGCCTGGAACACGCCCGGCAGCAGTTCCCGGCGGCGCTGTCCGGCGGCATGGCCCAGCGTACGGCGCTGGCCCGCTGCCTGGCCCGCCAGCCGCAGGTATTGCTGCTGGACGAACCCTTCGGTGCCCTGGATGAAGTGACCCGTGCCGACATGCAGCACCTGCTGCTCAAGGTCAATCGCGAGCAAGGTTCGGCCGCAGTGCTGATCACCCACGATATTGACGAAGCGCTGCTGTTGTCCGACCGGATTCTGCTACTGGGTAACCGCCCGGCGCGGACCCTCGGCGAATGGCGCATCGACCTGCCGCAACCGCGGGAAGAACAGGTAGAAGCCATCGGCACCCTGCGCATCGACATTCTCAAAACCCTACGGCGGGCGAGCCGCACCGAACCCCAACCCCCTGAACTGCTGGAGCCTTGCCATGTGTCTGGATGACCTCACTCACTCGCGCCGTGACTTTCTCAAACTCTCGGCCGTGCTCAGTGCCGCCGGTGCCTTGCCACTGCTCAGCAGTTTGCAGGCCCGGGCGGCCAGTGAGCCGGACGCACCGGTACGCATCGGCTACTTGCCGATCACCGACGCCACGCCGCTGCTGGTGGCCCACAACAACGGGCTGTTCGAAGCTGAAGGCATCAAGGCCGAGCGCCCGGTGTTGCTGCGCAGTTGGGCCCAGGTGATCGAGGCGTTTATTTCCGGCCAGGTCAACGTGATTCACCTGTTGTCGCCGATGACGGTTTGGGCGCGTTACGGCAGCAAGGTCCCGGCCAAGGTCGTGGCCTGGAACCACGTGGGCGGCTCGGGTTTGACCGTGTCCCCGGGCATTACCGATGTGAAGCAACTGGGCGGCAAGTCGGTGGCGATTCCGTTCTGGTACTCGATCCACAACGTCGTGGTGCAGCAGCTGTTCCGTGACAACGGCCTGACCCCGGTGGCCCGTGCCGCCGGCAGTGCAATTGCGGCCAACGAGGTCAACCTGATCGTGTTGCCGCCCTCGGACATGCCGCCGGCCCTCGCCAGCAAACGCATCGACGGCTACATCGTCGCCGAGCCGTTCAACGCCCTGGCGGAAAACCTCAACGTGGGTCGGGTGCAGCGCTTTACCGGCGACGTGTGGCGCAACCATGCGTGCTGCGTAGTGTTCATGCACGAGCACGACCTGACCAACCGCCCGGAATGGTCGCAGAAGGTGGTGAATGCGATCGTCAAGGCCCAGGTCTGGACCCGCGACAACCGTGAAGAGGCGGTGAAACTGCTGTCCAAGGACGGCGAAAATCGCTACACCCCGCATGCTGAACCGGTGCTGCGTAAAGTCCTGGCACCGGCTGCCAGCGACCGTGCGGCGTACCTGGCCGACGGCGCGATTCAGCACGCCAACTGGGACGAGCACCGCATCGACTTCCAACCGTATCCATTCCCCAGCTACACCGAGGAACTGGTGCGCCGCCTGAAAGACACGCTGATCGAGGGCGACAAGAAATTCCTCGCCGACCTGGACCCGGCGTTTGTCGCCAAGGACCTGGTGGACGACCGCTTCGTGCGCAACGCCATCGCAGCGGTGGGCGGCATGAAGACCTTCGGCTTACCGGAAGGCTTCGAGCGGCACGAGGAGATTGGCGTTTGAATAACGGCAAAACCTTGGGCTTGCCGGGCTGGTTGCTTGGCTTGAGTGGGCTGGCGGGATTGTTGTTGCTCTGGTGGCTGGGGGTGAAGGTGTTCGGCAGCGCGGACGGTTTGTCTGCGCGGTTTTCGCTGTCGGCGACCCTCGCCAGCCTGTGGGAATTGCTGGGGCGCAGCGAGCTGTACCTGAACATTGCCGTGAGCCTCAAGCGGATCTTCGTCGGGCTGTTCCTGGCATTGCTGATTGGCGTGCCGTTGGGCTTGCTGGTGGGCAGTTCGCGCAAGCTGGAGGCGGCGACCACGCCGGCGTTCCAGTTTCTGCGGATGATCTCGCCGCTGTCGTGGATGCCCATCGTGGTGATGTTGATGGGGGTGGGCGACCAGCCGATCTACTTCCTGCTGGCGTTCGCGGCGGTGTGGCCGATTCTGCTGAATACCGCGGCGGGTGTGCGTCAGCTTGATCCACGCTGGTTGCAACTGAGCAAGAGCTTGAGCGCGACACGCTGGGAAACCTTGCGCCGGGTAATTATTCCCGGCGTGATGGGGCACGTGCTGACCGGCGTGCGCCTGGCCATCGGGATCCTGTGGATCGTGCTGGTGCCGTGCGAGATGCTCGGGGTCAGTGCCGGGCTGGGTTATTACATCCTCGACACTCGCGACCGACTGGCTTACTCGGAGCTGATGGCGATGGTGCTGCTGATTGGCCTGTTGGGCTTTGCCCTGGATGCGTTTGCGCGGTGGTTGCATCAGCGTTGGGTGCATGGAGGGTGAACACCTTATGCAAAGGCTCGGAGGCTTTCCGGGCCTTTGCGATGTGCTCAGGGTTTCACGTAGATGCGCAGGTCGCCTGGAATATCGTTGGGCTGTAATGGCCGGTTCGGGTCTGGCACAGGGTTTTTTGCTTTAAGCCCGATGTTGCTGTAGGTCATGTTCTTGTTGTCAAAGACCCCGATGCCAATGCCTTCCGTGAGTTCCGCCAAGCCGGGAACACCTTCGGAGGTGTTCATGTGCGCGCTCCCCACTAACGCGACCCACTTTTCGGTGCCCGAGTTTGCCAGGATGGTTTCTGCAGCGTAGTAGTTGAACTCCTTGAGCCGTTGTTCAGAGTTGACGCCCGACTGTGTTGTGCTGCGCGACTTGTCATGTTTATGTCGCGTTAAATAATAATGATCAATCGGTAAAAGCTCTATGCCGTTAACCTCAAGTTTTTGCGTGAGCTGCGTCAGTGATGGGTTCGTGCGAGGAACTCCGGATTTTCCGAGCATACCGATACCATCGTCCTTCGCGCCCCCAGGCATGTCGATATACCCTTCGAAATAGACCTTCTTTACCCCTTGGCTCTTCAGCGTGCCCACGTTGTCGTAGAGCAGCTTGAAGCTGGCCATCTGCGAGTGAGACTCTCCAAACACCACGCCGTTTGATGCTTTCAATGCTTCTGTGAGGAGAGCGGCTGCGGGAATCGGTACGGGAACATTGGGGATTACCGGGCGTGGCGGAAGGCCTCCCTCTTTGATCGCATCATAATATTCCTCCATTTCCACCCGAAACTTATCCAGCGTTGCCTGACGGGTGTCGGGCTTGAAATGGTCTACTTCGAGCCTTCCTTTCAAACTTTCCACGTATTGACCGTCGGGTAACGGTGTCCTGATTCGAGGTGGGCGGTTAACGGTATTTATCGGGTTAAACCGATGAGTGTTCCGGCTCGAAGAGGCATAGGCGTTCGGGGAGGGCTCCAGCGTATCAGCGCTACTGAACGCTTGCAGGGGGCTGCCGTACGGCTGGTGCTTTTGTGCGTCGAAAGCGTACCACTTGCCCTTGATCTGCACCGCGCTGCCTTCGACCGTCTGCTCGCCCATCTGGAATGAGCCGGTAGCGGCTGCCTCATATCGATTACCAGCGGCGACGAGCTCCCGACTGTTCGCAGTGCCTTTGAGTGTCTTCAAGCCCTGGGTGGCAGCGTTTGCGCCGCTGATGGCGAGTTTGCCCGCGCCGACTGCCAAGTCGCCAAGACCGCTCAGCGGATTGAGTTCCGAGAGTGCGGTAACCCCGAAAATCTTGCTCAGCTTGAGGGCTTTGCTGGCCGCGCTGCTGGCAGTGCTCAGCGTTTTCCCGACCTTGGCGGCGACGCCCGCACCTGCCGTGAGAAAGCCAAACGCATCAAATGCCAGGTCAGAGAACCCGTCCTTATAGTTTCCGTTGCTCAAGTTGACGATGGCTGACCTGAGAGGGATAAGGTCGAGGAAAAAGTTACCGATGGTGTCGGCGACGGCTCTTCTATGCTCATCCGGAGTGGTCCCGGCGGCTTGATGCCTGATGGCATCCAGATCGAGCCCCTCGACGATTGAATCCGCGAGGTAGTCTGCCCGGAAGTTTTTGAACAGGTTGGGGTTCAAGCCCTCCCGCGGGTTCTCTTGCTTTATGTAGTCGCGCTTGGAATCGAAGGTGGAGAACTCTTCTATTTGGGTTACTTCGTTGGCGATCTTCTGGTCCTGGCGCGTGATGAGAGTGTTGCTGACTTTTCTGATGCTGCCTTTTTCGGTATCGAACTCATAGGTGGACGGCTTGTTCTGGTGTTTTGTGGTTACCAGTATTTTTTTGCTTGTATGGAAGAGAGTTTTGCCTGCGAATGGCGTCCAGCTGACTCTGTAGGATTTTTCTTGGTAGAAGTTCAGCTTGCCTAGCCGCAGGTTTTCTTTGTCCTCCGGTGGAAGGTTGGCGAGGGCATTCAAGATGGAATATTTCTTGACGGTTTTATAGTCGCTTATGGTCTGGCTTATGGCGTTGTCAAAGGTGACGGGGACGTTGACGCCGGGGTCCTGGGTAAAGGCGGCGAAGGCGTCAAGGTTGACACCGTGCGTGCCAGGTTTGAGTGTCCAGTCTGATGCCGTTATTTTCTCGCCCTGCATGGTCAGGTCCAGCATGGAATAAGGACCGCGAGGAGGGATCATTTTATTGGCGGTTTTGTTGGGTTTGAGCAAGACCTTCTCTTCAAAGGGCACGTCTTCGCCGAATTTTTCCTTGAGCGCGTCCAGCGCCATCTGCTTGCGACTGGGTACCGGGGCGTCAAGCAGGCCGGAAGCGTGTTTCAGCTTGCCCAATTGATAGTTGAACGCGTCCATGGCGGTATCAATGTCTGCCTTTTCGTAAAGCCTGTCGTCTTTCGCCTCAAGCACCCCATTGACCACGGCCCAATCCAACAGCGCCGCCGTTTGCGCTGACTCGGGAGCAGGCCCACTTGAATCAGCGGCGATCATCACCTTGGCAAAGCACATATTCGCGACGCTTCCAGGAGACTTGGCTTCGACGGCGGCCGCCGCGATGCACAAGTTGGCCCAGGCCTGGCTGCCGTAGACCACGCTGTCGGGAATATCCTTGATCAGCAACTGCGGCGCCGCCCGCATCAACAGCAGGTGGGTACCCAGCGAGGCGTGGGCAGGTGAGGTTTTACCGGTATCAATCAAGTGTTGGTGCAGGCCGGCGACAATCGCCGAGGTGGGTTTGCCCCAATATTGTTTATGTGACAGGTCGAATCCGGCCACCTTGTTGCGGCGGGGTTGGGTGATGGACGCCTGATCCAGGTCGAGGTTGATGGCTGCCAGGACGTGATCATTCACACTGCTATCAGTCGAAATGCTCTCCAGCTTGTTCTGCAAGGCCTCTCCCAACGCTTGGCCGCGGGGGGAGCCGATGAGGGCTTCCAGTGCTTTGACCGGATCGCTTGAGGTGTCGGCGGAGAGCAGCAGGTTGCTGTTCAGAAACTCCAGGAGTCCCCGTTGCTGGCTAGCTTGCTGAAAACTACCGACATGCTCTCTGGCGGCTGTCAGCAATTCGCTTTGCTGGTGTGTGCTCAAGGGCAGGGGCCAAGACAAGGCACCGCCCAGATTTCCCCATGGATGGGGGTGTGAGCGTGCAAGCGATGCCCGCGCCAGGGTCAGCAGCTCGTCATGGGTGGTTGGCTCGGGCAGGCCATTAGCCTTGAGAAAGTTCGCAAGACTGACGGCGTTAGCACTATGGGGGGGATACGAAGAGCTGGGGGCGAGGTCCATCAGCCGGCTTCTCAGCGCAGACTGCACCGCCAAAAAAGGCGGGTTTGGCCCTACCACCGTGGCGACATCAGTGAGCTGCTGCGCCAGTGTCTGCCAGTTTTTTCGGTCGGCCAGCGCGGCCTTCAGGGCTTTCGGGGCATCGGGGGGCGGTGCGTCAGCCGCGGGATCCTCAACCTCCGTTACGCTTTGCAATGTTTCATCGGGATAAGGCGGAATATCGGGGAGTGGTATCGGAGGTGGGGGAGGTGGCGGATAAGTAGTGGAGGAAAGAACAGAGTTGCTGACTATTGAGGTCATCGTGAACACCTTGAGGCACGCTCATTCAGGAATGCGCCTTTCAGGAAAACCTCCCTGCTTCCTGGACGCTCTTCCTGAGTGTCGGAAACAGGGGGGGCGGCTCCGCCTGGACAGTGTTCAAGTTGTCAGAAAATGTACGGATGACCGATCAGCGATGGTAATACCCCGGTCCGCCGTCGTAGTAGCGATGGTCATGCCAACCGCCGCCGCCGTGGGGGAAAATAATGCAGCCGCTCATGCTCAACATGATCAGCAAGGGAATCAGCAGTGTGATTCGACGAAGCATTTCAAAATCCTCTAGGGTACTCACAGGTTCAATCAGGCGTTGGGCAAGCCAAAGTTTTTCATCGCCTGTAACATGAGACCCCGCCGACCCCAATCCATCCCCGCCAATGGGTATGTGCTTGGTGTGGCAGTCGATACAAAGTGGATACAATTTTTTAGCTTCAGGAACCCGTCATGACCCAAAAGCAACGTTTGAAATACTCGATTCTGATCTCCCTGGTGGTGCTGGGGACGATGTTTGGCCTGTCCTACCTGCAGAACAATGGGGTCATCAGCGAAAAGACGTTCCAGTACATCGCGATTGCCGTAGCGGTCACCGTGGTGGTGATCAACGGTGTGATGCGCCGCAAGGTCAAGCCTAACCTCTGACTCAGGCCCGGCCTTCCAGGACTTTGGCAGCCTGCTCGTGCAGGCTGTAGCTCTTGTCGGCGTTCAGGGTAATCACGCCTTCGGTGCACAGGCGCTTGAGCACCTCCCGCACGCTGAGAAACGACAACGGAATGCCCAGCTCCAGCAAATGACTGTGCACGCCCCGCACACCGAGGGTGCGCTGGTTGTCGGCGGCCGTCAGCAGGGCGTCGATGACCTTCAGCCGGATCAGGCTGGTGCGCAGGCCGAAACACTTGAGCAAATGACGAATGCGCTGGTTGCCATGTTCCGGCGCTTTGCCGAACGCTTGGTTACCGGTGCCAAAGCCTCCGTCATGCATGGATGAGTGTCCTTCCGTGGGCAGTTGCGGGTTGTACATGCAAAAAACTCCTTATCAGAGCCTGATCAGGAAAATGATGGCGCTCTTAGTTAATAAGACGTACGAGCAGCCGAAATCATGAAGCGCGGGATGTAGAAATTTTGTCGGTAACATCCTGGAGACATACCGGCATGTCCGAATAACCATCTGCGGCTGCTAAATTATTTCCGGTATTTACGTCTTAACTGAGGTGTTGGCGAAGCTGTCCCTCGTCACGGTGTTTTTAATTTGGCTGTGGAGTCTGCGTGATTATTTCCAACGGGTTGTTCAGGGTGTGCGTGGCTGGGGCGTTGCTGGGGCTGAGTGTTTCGGCCACGGCGCGGGTGCAGGAGCAACAGACCACCGCCGAGATTCGGCGTACCAGCTTTGGTGTCCCGCATATCCGGGCCAACGATGAGCGCAGCCTGGGGTTTGGCATCGGTTACGCCTACGCCCAGGACAACCTGTGCCTGCTGGCCAATGAAGTGGTGACCGTCAACGGCGAGCGCGCCAAGTACTTTGGCCCCGAGCAGGCGACCCAGGAAGGGCGCAATAACCTGACCAACGACGTGTTCTTCACCTGGCTGAACACACCCGAGGCCGTTGCGGCATTCTGGAAGGCGCAACCCCCGGCGATGCAGCAGCGCATTGAAGGGTATGTCGCCGGCTACAACCGTTACCTCAAGGAGCGTACCGCCCAAGGCTTGCCGGCGCAGTGCCAGGCGGCCTGGGTACGGCCGATCACGGCTGAAGACCTGGTCAAGGTGACTCGCCGGCTGCTGGTGGAAGGTGGCGTCGGGCAGTTTGCCGAAGCGGTGGTGGGCGCCACGCCGCCCAATGCCGTCGCCCAGGTGGATGCCAAGGCATTTGAGGTCGCAGCAGCCAATCAACAGCGTTTTGCCCTCGACCGCGGCAGCAACGCCGTCGCCGTCGGCCGCGACCGTTCGTTCAATGGTCGCGGCATGCTGCTGGCCAACCCGCATTTTCCATGGATTGGCGGCATGCGCTTCTACGAGATGCACCTGACCATTCCCGGCCAGCTGGATGTAATGGGCGCCGCCTTGCCGGGCCTGCCGGTGATCAATATCGGCTTCAACCAGCACGTGGCCTGGACACACACCGTGGATACGTCCAAGCACTTCACCCTGTACCGCCTGACCCTGGATCCCAAGGACCCGACCCGCTACCTGCTGGACGGCAAATCCCTGCCCATGGATAAAACCAGCATCAAGGTGCAGGTCAAAGCTGCCGACGGCAGCAACAAGGAAGAGTCCCGCACGGTCTACAGCTCGCAGTTCGGTCCGGTGGTGCAATGGCCTGGCAAGCTCGACTGGGACAACAAATATGCCTTCAGCCTGCGGGACGCCAACCTGGGCAACGACCGTGTTCTGCAACAGTGGTATGCGATGAACCGCGCTGCGAACCTCAAGGAGCTGCAAGCCTCGGTGCACACCCTGCAGGGTATCCCGTGGGTCAACACCCTGGCGGCGGACGACCTGGGCCAGAGCCTGTACATGAACCTGTCGGTGGTACCGAACGTCAGCGCGAAAAAACTCGCGCAGTGCAGCGATCCCCGGGTTGGCCTGCAATTCATCATGCTCGACGGCTCCCGCAGCGCCTGCGCCTGGGACATAGACCCGCGTGCCGCCCAAGCCGGGATCTTCCCGGCCGATCAACTGCCACAACTGCAGCGCACCGACTACGTACAGCACTCCAATGACTCGGCGTGGATGGCCAACCCCAAGGCGCCGCTGACCGGATTCTCGCCGGTGATCAGCCAGGAGAAAATCGGCCTGGGCCCACGTGCCCGTTTCGCCTTGCAGCGCTTGCAGGAGCTCGACAAGCAGCCGATCAAAGCTGCCGACTTACAGAACATGGTCATGGACAACCAGGTGTATCTTGCCAGCCAAGTCATGCCGGACCTGCTCAAGTACTGCGCGGGTGCCGACGCCGCCGTGAAATCCGTGTGCGACAGCCTGAAAAGCTGGGACCAGCGCGCCAACCTCGACAGCGGCCTGGGCCTGGTGCACTTCATCAACCTGGCGGAACAACTGGCGCAAGCGCCCGACGCATGGAAGGTGGGTTTCGACCCGGCACAACCACTGACCACGCCTCGTGGATTGGCAATTGAACGCGCAGGCGTGGCCAAGGCCCTGCATGGAGCGATGCTTGCCTCAGCCGCCGACGTTGCGAAACGCGGGCTGACCGCCGACAGCCGCTGGGGTGACATCCAGGTCTCGGGCCAAACCCAGATCCATGGCGGGCCACAAGAGCTTGGCGTGTACAACGCCATGCAAAGCGTGCCAAGGGCTGACGGCAAGCGCGAGGTGGTTAGTGGCAGCAGCTACTTGCAGATCGTGACCTTCGACGAGAAGGGCCCCAATGCCGAAGGCGTACTGGCGTTCTCCCTGTCCAGCGACCCGGCGTCGAAATACTACAAGGACCAGACCCAGGCGTTTTCCGAGAAAAAACTCAGCCCACTGCCGTTTACCGAACAGCAGATCAAGGCGGACCCGCAGTACCAATTGCAGGTTATCCGTGACAAGGAAGAAGCCGGGCGGTAGGGTAGCCCACCGGGAAACGAAGCCCCTTGAGAGAATATTTTTTGAAATCAAGGGGTTGCAAGCCCTGGCAAATGAGTACATAATTGCGCCCATCGAACGCACTGAAGCATTAAAAACTTCAATGTTTTCAATGAGATAGAGTAGAGGCAAGCTTCACGTAGCCCACTCAAGTTTGTATGCGGTGAATGTCGGTTGTAAGGCATTGATCGTTTGAGGCCGAGTAGCAAAATGGTTATGCAGCGGATTGCAAATCCGCCTACGCCGGTTCGATTCCGACCTCGGCCTCCACTCTAGAAAGCCCCGCAGCCATTGGGTTGCGGGGCTTTTTTATGCCTGTAGATTTTGTTGCCCGGGTCAATTGGGACAATTCTGGGACACTGAGAAAGTTTGCATGTCCCATGGACGATCGGCAAAATCCGCTTCATGGCCACTATCGAACAGCGTCCCAATGGGATATGGCGGACGAAGATCCGCAAAAAGGGATACCCATCACCTTCCGCTTCGTTTGATGCGAAAGCGGAAGCGTAGCGGTGGGGTTCTGAGATCGAGGGAGATATGTCGCGAAAGCGGTTCGTGGATACCCGAGAGGCTGAATCCACTACCGTCGCAGAGGCGTTGCCGCGATACTCCAGGGAGGTCTCGCCGCAAAAGAAGGGGGCCCGATAGAAACTCACGCGGATCAAGACGTGGTCCGAAAGCAAGTACGGGCGGAAGTCGCTTGCCGAGCTTCGATCATCCGATCTGGCTGATTACCGTGACGCTCGCCTGGCCCTTACCCAGCAGGCCATGAGCCTTGATTCTACATACAAGGACTTGGCCAAAGGGTTTAAGTCTCAGCAGATGACCGGGAAACAAGCTGAGCGCGCGGCAAGAGACACTATCGCGACCCAAAAGAACAGATCGCTACACAGGCCGAGATCAATACCACGCTTGAGCGCAATACGGCCGGCGAGTTTGACCGGCGCGACCTGAACCAGATCGACAAAGGCGAAGTGCCAGAACGTCTTCGTCCTCAAATAGAGGCCAGGGCCAAGCAAATCATGCAAGGGTATCAGGAGCGGCCACTGGGCGCCGCCATTCGCACCGCCCGCGATACTGCGGCAGATGCAGACTGAACCGTACGTGACAGCGCGTTGCGCACCGTGATAGCTCAGGCCGTAAGCGGTCGCGACGCCGATGTTCAGGCCATGTTCGACTTGGAGTACCCAGCCAAGGCCGCAAGCGCCATGGAATATGTGAAGCGCCCGTCGGCGCGGCGCATTGATCCGTAGGCGCAGGCAGAAAGCCTGCGCGCCGATAGCGCCCCGAAAGCCCAGCCACAGGATGAACTCGACGCCGCCAAGCAGGCTTATGACGAGGACGAGGCTTTGGTCTAGGAGATGCTTGACCAGTTACCAGAGAAGGACAGGGCCGACGTTGTAGCGGCGAGTCGTGATGAAGCAGAAGCCGCTCAGGCCCTTGCAGATCGCGCCGAACAGTACTCCAAGGCATACCGCGCCGCGGCCGTATGCGACATAAGGAACGGTAAATGACCCCTTGCATTAACGCTGTGCGGGCTGCCACCGGCAACCTTGAAGACAGAGAATCGCCGAGATCTTTGAAATGCTGCGCGGTCGGGCCAAGGAGCTGATGGCTTAAAGGGGGGACTAACATTTCAGGCCTTACAACCAACACTTTTATGGACTTCTTGCAGACCGGCGGCGTCTGGTTTGAG
Organism: Pseudomonas sp. Xaverov 83; assembly: GCF_019352905.1. Lineage (NCBI taxonomy): Bacteria > Pseudomonadati > Pseudomonadota > Gammaproteobacteria > Pseudomonadales > Pseudomonadaceae > Pseudomonas > Pseudomonas sp. Xaverov 83. Next base: position 15,149 of record NZ_JAAAFU010000096.1, read on the forward strand.
CAAAGCAGGAACTTCTAAACGAGAAAGCCCGGCTTATGCCGGGCTTATCTTTTACAGGAGGTGTTTCTTTATCGCCGTATTCATCGGGTTTTCGACGTACTTGAACAGCACAACCGATGCACCCAAGCACACACCAAGGTAGACGAAGTAGAAGAAAACAACACCGTATTTGTACAGCCCATAGGTGTCGAAGAAGTGGGCTACCCACGGCATCAGGATCCAGTGGATCAGATACAAGCTGTATGAAGCATTACCCAGAAGCACCAGATACCTGTGAGGCTCGTATATGCCCTCAAGGCTCAGCGCAGCCCACACCATCATGAACGCCAGTGCGCCCCATACGATGGGGCGATAAAACGCCTGGCCATTGAGCCCTGGCAGTAGGTTGTTCAACTGCACCACCAGCAGTAGCGGGATTGCAAAAACCAGTATCAGGATGGCCGGGATTTTTGCCAGATGCACGCCAGCCGAGTGGACACGATATAGAACAAGCCCAAACAGGAATTCGAACATCATGGAAGAGCCAATCAGTTTTACCGGAGCGATCCAGTCAAGATAGGGCTTTGCCGTTGAGTTCAAAATGAACAGCGATATCAGCATGACGGCGGCGGTGGAGATTATGAATGTCTCCAACCTTCTCACCCCGACAACCATCAGTATTGCAATGATGGTGTAGAACATGAACTCAAACTGGAGCGTCCAGCCCACATCTAGTGTCGGCGCAATGAATGAGTGCGTGAAAGTAAGGGACTCGAAAAGTAGTTTCATATCCAGCTTGGCGACGCTAAAGGCAAATGCTAGGTCGGGGTTCGGCTTAAACCACCCGCTACCAACGATCCAGACGCACACGAATACGAGCATGGTAACGAGGAAGTACATCGGCCAGATCCTGGCCACGCGGCGCAGGAAGAATGCCCAGCCCGACAGCTTGACCTTTGACATCTCAGTGTGGGAACCCCCGAACAGGATGTACGGGATGATGAACCCGCTGATCACAAAGAAGATGTCCACGCCGAATCTGCCAGTATTGAAGAATTCGTTGGGTAAGCCGAAGGGAGCAACGGAGCCGTGAGCAATCACGACCAGCACGGCCGCAATGAACCGTAGGAACTGAATATTGTTTAGCTTCTGCAATTGGTTATCCGTCATTTAAGCGACTTCTGTGAGCGCTGGGTGATTTCCGCCGGCCTGCCTTGCCTGCGAGCGGGCCGATTCTACAAGTGAACTCGGGGTGTGTCAGGTGGGATTGTGTTCTTCGGCAGGACGCTGGGGGAGGGTGGGACAATGGATGTCCCATATAGTCATGAATGCAGAAGATGGACTATTAGTGAAAAGCCAATGGATACGGGGGGTTCCTCGGTTTAGGCCAATGAAATGGACGATCAATGACGGATTGCAAATCCGCCTACGCCGGTTCGATTCCGACTTCGGCCTCCACTCTTAGAAGCCCCGTAGATTAATGTCTACGGGGTTTTTTATTGTCTGGGATTCCATGGGGGTACCTCGGCGGGGGCTTCAGGATGGTTTTTTTGAGAGAAACAGAGTATTCGTTTCGGGCCGGAATGACGCCGGATCTCAAAGTGCCCACAGGAAGGGAGACTAAAAAGATGCTTAAAATTACTGTTCTGCCGTTATTACTGGCTTTTTCGGTGACGTGTTTTGCGGATTTAAAGCAATCGTCCCCGGAAAATGTCTGTGCGTTCCTTTCCGACTCGGGCCTGAAGGGTCGAAAGTGGACTGATTACGGTGATGGTACATCGGGATGCGCCAGCAATTACAAGGACATCGGCGGCGGGGCTCCACTGGCTAATAACTTGGCTTATTACGCAACAGGTAGCGGCTCGACGGTTGATCAGGTAAAGCTCGTGTTGAATTTCAACCAGCCCAAATCACCCGGTGCCTCAATACAAGCGCTCGGAAAAGCAGCGGAGAAGCTTGCATCGAAAGCGCTGGGAGCGCCGCTGCCAGCATCCATCAAGAAGGCCATCGTGCTTGGTCAGCCGGAAACGGCAGAGGTCGGGACTGGAACAGTGGAGGTACTTCGGGACGAATGGCCGACCGGAAAGGGCTATGAGGTTCATGTGGTGATGAAGTGACGGAGCAGGCTGCCGATTTGATGAGGGATAAAGCGGGTAAAGGGGACTGATTTCTTTTATTTCAAGTAGTTCAGCCCCCAAGCTTTTTGTTTTAGCGCGGTTTTAAACAATCCAACGCCTGATCTGCCAACGTTCTAGCCATGTCTATCAGGTGAACGGTGGAACACGCCATGCCCCGGTTTTCGCCAGTTGATCCCTGCACAGAACCCTCAGCCGTTGCGGCTGCACAGCGCAGTAATTCAGAGATTTGGGCGATTGCGTCTTCAAAGCTGACGTCTTGGTGAACGGTAAATATTGGGTGGGAGACGGGATCGGGTCGGAGGTAGTGACTTCCTCGTATCGGTCTCACTCGACAAAAGGTGGCAGCTATGTGCAGGGTGAGAATACCGGACAGTAGGACTCCGGCCAGACCGAAGTCTGCCCGCACACAGCCGCCATAGAGCATGCTACAGACGGTAGTGGCGCTTGGCGCCTACTGGTTCCGGATTCTCACACCCGGTCGCTGATATGCAGCGACGAAGCGAAGACTAGCCAGTGATTCCAGCGGGCACAAGGCCGAAGGATTCTCTAGGAAACGTCCCGCAAGTTAAAGCGATTTGCCTTGCTGGCCCTTAAAAAACCGAGAATTTTTTAAACAGTGGAAGCGATTTTTATTGGGCCTGGAAAAGTGCCGGCACTGACTATTTACTGCCGGTAATGCGCGCCATAAACAGCCGCGTCAGGCTGGCAATCTGTTCAGTTTTCTCATCCAGTGCGAAATGCCCCGCATCCAGAACATGAACCTCTGCACCCGGCACATCATCCTTGTAACGCATGGCCCCCGGCACAATGAACGACGGGTCGTATTTCCCCCACATGACCAACATGGGCGGTTGATGGTCTTTCAACCATTGCTGCCATTTTGGGTAAGAGGCGACGTTGTTTTGGTAGTCCAGTAACAACGCCGACTGTATCGCCCGCTGGCCCGGGCGGGACAATGCGGCAAACTCGTCTTCCCAGGCATCAGGGTTGTAACGCTCGGGATGAGGGCTGGTGCCCAAGTGGCGCTGCTTCGTGCCTTCGTATCCGATGAACGCATCGACTTGCTCGGGGTGTTCGGAAGGGGCCTTCCAATACTTGGCGATGTTCGCCCACTTGGCTCCCAGGCCTTCGTTATAGGCGTTGGCATTCTGGATGATGATGCCGTGCAGTTTTTGCGGCGCATTGAGGATCATCCGGAAGCCTATCGGGCCCCCGTAGTCCTGCATGAACAGGGTGTACTCATCGATGCGCAATTGCGTGAGCAGCTTGCTCATGGTGTCGGCCAGATGGTCAAACGTGTAGGCGTAGGTCGCCACAGAGGGTGCGTCGCTTCTGCCGAACCCAGGGTAGTCGGGTGCGATCACGTGATACCGATCAGCAAGCAGCGGTATCAACGAGTCCCACATGCGCGACGAAGAAGGGTAGCCATGGAGCAGCACAAGGGTCGGCGCGCCTTTGGGGCCGGCCTCACGATAGAAAACCTTCACGCCTTCCACGCTGGTCCAGTGATAGCCAGTGGACTCGGTGGTGTAGGGGATGGAGGGCACCGGTTCGGCAGCGTATGTCGGTTCGGTCATCGAGAGCGTCGTCATAAGTACTCCTAGGGTGCAAAAGGTCGCGATGTTCATTGAGGCCTGGGCTCTGATTTGCGCATTTCCCGGCGAAATGCAGCTGGGATCAGAGTGGACGTATCCGAGCATTGGTACCATTGGCCCAATGACCATTTTTCATTAGAATCGGGCCAATCTTGATCAGGCCAGCCTCCGTGAAAAAAAGTGTGAGCGTTGCAGTCATCGCGTTTAACCGCATCAGCCCCTTTCACTTGTCCGTGCCCTGCCTGGTGTTTGGTAAAGATCGCAGAGTGGGGGATTCGCCTTGGTTCGATCTGGTGGTCTGTGCGGGCGAGGAGGGCGTGCTGGTTACCAACGCCGGTTTCGCCATCCACTGCGACCATGGTCTGGATCAGGTGGCCGGGGCCGATATCGTGATTGTTCCAAGCTGGCGGGATGTCACCGAAACGCCGCCGACAGCACTCCTCGAAACGCTTCAGGCTGCTTATGCAAGAGGCGCGCTGGTCGTCGGCCTGTGTCTGGGGGCGTTTGTGCTTGCTCATGCGGGGCTGCTGAGCGACAAGCGGGCAACCACGCACTGGGCTTGGGCGGCGCATCTGGCGCGAGACTTCCCACGCATCGAAGTAGACCCCAAAGTGCTCTATGTCGAGGTGGAGCAAATCCTGACCTCGGCGGGCGTGGCCGCGGGGCTCGATTGCTGTATCCACATCGTCAGGCGCATTTATGGGCGGGGGGTTGCCAACGCGTTGGCGCGTCAACTGCTTGTTTCCCCACATCGGGACGGCGGCCAGGCTCAGTTCATCAGTCAGCCTGTTCCTCAAGGCGCAAGCGACCAGCGCCTCGGCCAGTTGCTGGATTGGCTTCGGGCAAACTTGGGCCAACCTTTGTCAATCGATCAAGTCGCGACGAGGCTGGCGATGAGTCGGCGTAGTTTCACTCGACACTTCAAGCAACTCACCGGCTCGACGTTTGGGAAGTGGCTTACGAACGAGCGAATCAAGGCAGCCCAACTGCAGCTAGAAACAACCGACCATAGCATTGAGACGATCGCCGGTTCCTGCGGGTTTGGTACAAGCCTGTCGTTACGTCAGCACTTTTTCTCGATCGTGGGCGTGAGCCCAACAACATACCGAAAGGCTTATCAACGATAGGCTTGGCAGAAAAATGGCCCGCAATCACGGGCCTTTCTCACAGTGCATCCCAACTTACTTGAACAGCCCGCCAATGGCGTTGATCGCATCCGCAGCCTTGTTCACGTTTTGCTGGCGTTGGGGATTGGTATCCACCTGCGCCTGAGCGTTGTAAGTGCTGTTGCTGCAGCTTTTGTTGGTTTGAGTCAGCGCTGCCTGGAACGCGGTCGCGCGCAAGGTATCGCCCTTGGCATTGGCCGCATTGATATTCGTCTGCAGGTCGCGGATCTGTTGCTGGCAGTTGGCGTTATTGGCGTTGACGGTGTTGTTGCTGTTGCTGGCGCCACCGAGGGCAGATGACAGGGCGCCCGTGAGGGCTGACAGGTCGGCGGCTTGGGCGGTGAGGGTGAACAGGCTGAACAGGGCGGCGGCGGGTGCGAGTCTGGAAAGGCGCATGGCAAACCTCAATGTTTTATTGCCTGCGCAGATCCGGGGGCCCGAGCAAGCGCAGAACAATATCCGTATAGAAGTGAGCGCTCGGGTGCAGCGAAATATATTTGGTCAATTTTTGACCTTCAACAGCGAAACACCATAAATGTGAGTTGTTTCACGTTGTTTCTCGCACATTGATGGGTTTTTAAGACGAGCATCTACTCGAGACGAAGTACCAGGATGGCGACGCGCCGTGCTACGTCACTTGGCGCAGTACACGCCCGATAGCCGCACCAGCAGCGTCAATGCAACGATGGCCCAGCCAACGTTGAGTGCGACAAACATCCATTCTGGTGGGTTTGCCCCCAGGAAAATCATTGAAGTAATCGTTAAAAAAACCACCAATAAACCAAGGGGAAGCCAGTACCAGAGATTCGCCTGGCGCTGATACTCCTCTGTCTTCAACGGGTTATCTTCAGGGAGCGTCATGTTCGTTCGGCCTCGGTAACGTGATGCTTCCTTGCCGGTGTTGAGCTCAAGAGGGCCATCCTGGGCAATGGGGCAGCGCGATGCAAGGGGCGCTCTTAGTTCCCATCAATCAGGCGCAACGCCAGTTCGGGGCTGAACGTGCCTGCCGCCGGGCCACCGTGACAATCGGCTTTTGTCGAAGACGCCCCGTCCGAGTTGCCCGGAAGCTTGATCCATAGGGCAACCAACTGTGGCGAAAGCACTTGCGGTGTCATACCGATCTTGCGACCCGTGGGGTTGCACCAGTCACCAGGCGTTGCGCCGTTGCCGTTGCGGCTGGTGTCTACCGCGATGGCTTTTGTATAGGTGTATTCGCTTAACAGCCTGGCATTGATCGCGTCACCGTAACTGCGCACCTGGGCGAGGGTGTAGAAGTTGGCGATATTCAGGGCAAACCCGCGGGCTTGTTTTACACCGGCTGCATTCAACGTCTCGGCCATGGTGCCTGGGAATTTCCAGCCTGGATTGCCGGCGTCCAGATAAACATCCGCATGGTGTGCGCGCTGCTTGAGCCCCGACACGGCGTAATTGAACAGCTCCAGCCGCTCGGAGCGCTTGTCCTTGTCCAGGCACTGCATATCGGCCAGTGCATCCGGTTCCAGAATAACCACCGCAGGCTTGTCTCCAATACCGTTGATCAGTTGGTCTATCCAGGCCCGGTACGCTGTCGCATTCGGTGCGCCCCCTGCAGACGCGCCGCCGCTGCAGTCGCGATGGGGCAAGTTGTAGGCCACCAGGATCGGCGTTCTATCCGCGCCGGCAGCGGCCGATACGTAACGATTGACTCGAGCCGGGAGCGTGCCCGCAGCCTGGCTGGTGCCGGTCAGCCACAGGGCACTGGGCACCTCGGCAATGGTTGAGCGGATACTTGCAGTGGCAGGCGTATCGGGGTGCTGCTGGACCCACTGTGCGGCGGTGGACTGCGGGTTGACGTAGAACCCATCACTCGCCTGGGTAGCAGGCAGCATCGACAGGCAGATAAACCCGGCGGCAAGGGTGGTGATCTTTAGCACGCTCTGCACCAGTAAGAGGGGCGGGTGGCCAAGGTAAGTCGGCTCGCCGCTGACGTCACGTGAACCCTGATGAATATTGTCTGCCGGTAACCCTTCCGAATGAATGGACCCCGCTCCGGCACATAAGCGTATGGTGGGTGTTAAACACGTTTATTGAGGTACCCACCATGGACGATAAACTCGGCATCCGCCTGAAGGAAGAACGCAAGATCCTGGGGCTCTCCCAACAGGAGTTTGGTGCGATTGGCGGTGTGGGTGCGAATGCTCAGGTGCACTACGAAAGTGGCGCGCGGGCGCCCAAGACCGATTACCTGATTGCCCTCCGGCATAAAGGCGTGGACGTGCTTTACGTGTTGACGGGGGAGAGGGCGGTTATCAACCAGGCCACCCTGAGTGACAAGGAGACGTTGATCATCAACCACTACCGCACGCTGGACGGGCTGGATCAGGATGCGATTGCGCAGATCACTTCCTCGTTGTCTGACAGCTAGCAACGAGGAAGTCCCGGATTTGCTTCGCGCCAGGCTAGAAGCTGTCGGTCGTCCTGAAGCTGCCGCCGCCTGTACTGCCTGACGTCGAAAAGCTGGCCGTGTTGTTATTGCTGCTTTCGACGGTGGCGACGCCTAGGACGACAGGGCTGATCGATGCGCTGACATAGCCTCGCGTCGCCCCTGCCGCTACCTGGCTGCGGCGCACGATTTTAAGGCCCCGGCTTAGCACATCCACAACCTGGCCAAGGGTTGCACCCTGGGTCATGTAGCTCTCTACCAGACGCTCGAAGTCAGTCGACAGGTCAAAGTAAACATCGCGGCCGGTAAACGCATCGTTGCGAACTTTGCGCTCCAGGTCTTTGGCACGCTGGTAGCTGCTTTGGTGCACCACGGCTTCTTCCTGGGTCTGCTCCAGTTGCTGTACCACCGCTTTCAAGCGCAGGTTCAGGGTTTGCAGCTGCTCGACGATCAGGTCGTCGGCGTCGCCCGGGGTGTGGCTGGCCAGGTCGATCAATTCGCCAATGCTCTGGGTTTTCAACTGGTCAGTGAGCAACTGCCGAGCGCGCTGGTACTGCGGGTCTTCGTTGCGTGAGTAGCTGCCGAGTTTTTCCTGGATGGTATTGGCCTGGCGCTTGGCGTTGTCGACCACGCGTTGAAGGGTATCGAGCTCGGGTTGTATTGAGGCCTGTCCGTGCTGGTCACGTGCCTGAGCGAGTTGCGCATCGACACTTGCGCTCAAGGTGCTGATCAGGGCGATGCGCTCGGCCTGCAAGGTCTCGTTTCGCTCACCAAGGGCGATCAGGCTCAGCTCGTTCTTACGGTTGGCGAGGTAGTTCACCTTGGTCGCCAGCCAGTTGTCCATCCAGCGGTTCAGACGGTTGCGCCGGTATTGGTCGGTGCCGAAGGCGTGTCCGCGCAGGTAGACGTAGACCAGGTTGGTATCAAAGGTCGGACGCTTCAGTGCGCACTCCTGGCGCAGGTCTTCATAACCGCTGACGTGTTCTCGGTGGGCGGCCTGGGCCAGGTCCAGTTGCTCGACCTGGCGGGCGTAGTCAGGGTTTTGCTCCAGGGATTGCCGGGCTTGCTGATCGAGGGTGTCGGCACGCGCTTGCAATTTTTCCTTGCCCGCCAGCGCCTGGGCCACGGCCTGCTCAGCGTCGCGCAGTTGCTGGTGGAGCAGGTCCTGGGACTGTTGGCGCAGGTTCAGGGCGGCGGCGACTTGCTCGTTCTGCGTGTTGCCCTGGTCCAGGTGCAGGGCCGCGATTTTACCCAGGCGCTGGGTAATGTCCTGCTCCAGCGCCAGTTGCTCGCCGAGCAGTTCAGACAGGTGTTGCTCGGCCGTGCGCATCATCAATTCGGCGTTGCGGGAGTTACGTTCGGTGATGCCGATCAGGGTGTCAGGCGTCATGTCTTCACCACTCCAATATCGTTTCGAGCGGGTCGGTGGTCCGTTGGCTCAAATAGGTGACTTCCATCCTGCCGGCTGGCTTGCGGCCGACTACTCGGTTGGTCAGGTGGCCGTCGTCGAGTTTGTCGGCCTTGACCTTCAGGTATTCGGCCTGCGGTACCCGCACAGCGAACTGGCTGGCCCAGGCGCCGGTGCCGGTCTCACTGCTGACGGTGGGCAGCAGCACCGGCCTGTCCGACAGGTCGACGGCTTCAACAACCAAATACCAGCTCTTGCCCTGGGTCGAACCAGGATTGGAATTACACAGCGCCTTGTCGTAGCAGCGCTCGACACCGGACGGCGTGCCGGGGCGGTCGACAACCCGAATGGTCACCTCCTTGGGGATCAGTTCGGTGTTGGCACGCAGGGCCCTGAGTTGGCCGCCGGCTTTTTCGATCTCGAATTTCCCGATGAGGTCTTTGATCATGACCAATTCGGCCTGCATGCCCCGCGTCGCTTTACTGTCGGCGGCTGGCAGGTGAATGTCGGCGACCTTGCGGGTCAACTCGTTGAGCTGATCGGTCATCGGCTGGACTGCCTTGACCTTGGCTAAAAACGCCTCCAGCACGCCGATCTGCTCACTGGCGTAATCGACCCCGGAGGTATCGACCATGGCCAGGGCATGTTCGGCCTTGGTATTCAGGCGGGGCAGGGCACTGAACAGGTCGCCGCCCTCAATATAGGCCGGGTCCTGTTGCACGGCGCTCAGGCGAGCCTTCAGGTGGGCGATGTCTGATTGTTTTTGTGCCGCGCTCGTCTCGACGGCGATGGCCGCTCTTTGAGCTTCTTGGATTTCGTGTCTGGCGACCATCACCCGGCTGCATTGCACCACCAGCAAGGTGACCGCGATGAGTTGGATGACGAGTATGCCGCGATGCCGCCTGAGCAGTACGTTGCTCCAGAAACGGTCAAGCGCACTCAGTTCCGGGGCCTCGAACACCAGGCGTTTGGAAAAGAATTCGCGCACGCCCTGGTCGATCTGCGCTTCGGTAAATTGAATGCCGTTGTTCTGGTAATACTCGCGGATGCGCGCCGCCACTTCGGCACGGCGTTGGGGCAGGCTCAAGTCCTTTTCAACCGCCATCTGCTGGTGGCGCAGTTGATCCACCAGCGCCATCGCGCCGAGTTGCTCGGAGAGAAGAATGTCGCTCATCAAGCGGCCTTTGTCAGCAATGCGGCGAACTTGCGTTTGGCCTCTTCGACGGCTTCGGCGATGTCACGGGACGCGTTGCTGGATTCAGCGCGGTAGGTTTCCGTCAGGCCGTGCATGTCAGTCTGGAAGCTCAGGGTGGCTTCGGCCAGGGCGCGCACCGAGTCGACCTTGATGGTGGAGCCATAGCTGGCCTTGACCGCCGCTTCCAATTGGGTGTTGCCGGTGCTGCCCAGGGCTTCAAGGCCCTTGCTGATGCCGTCGGTGGTGGCATTCAGCGTGTTGGTGGCTTCGGCCAGGCCACTGTTACTGGTGAACGACACGGCGAGGCCGGTCAATACCACTTCGTTGGTGGAGAAAAACGAGACCATGCGCTGGTACTGGCGCTCCTTGATCACATGCACCTGGTTGATCCGGGCGAAGACCATTTCGGCCGTGTTGTAGCCGACCTTGAGGTCATCGGCGATGTCCTTGACGATCTGGTAGCGCTTGTCTTCGTCCTGCAGCGCGCGTACGGCTTCATCGCGACGCAACTCCAGGGCCGCGCGTTCGGCCGGCGCCAGGGTTTCGGCAGCCGTAACTTGGGCGTTGGCTTCGTTCAAGGCCTGGGTACGCTGCTCCAGGACCTGGCCGGCCAGGGCAAGCACTTGTTGGGCATCGACCTCGGCCGCCTTCATGGCCATGCGGAAGTCCAGGTAGGCTTCCAGAATCACCGTTTCCCGGGAGATCTGGTCATTGGCCGACTTGCACACCTGCAGGTAGTTTTCACGGATCTCGCTGAAGCGGCTGGGGATCGAGCCACGACGCAGGTTCATCCAGCTCAGCTTGAGCTTCTCCAGCGTATCCAGGCGCCCGTCATCCATCCAGCCGGCCATGGCGGCGGCGTCTTCGCGAATCGAGGTGAAGCTCTGGGTGATGTCCATGAAGCGTGTGGAGATATCCATGCCGGCGATCTGTTCGCGAACCACGCTGTTAAAGGTGGTCGACTGTTGCAGCACGGCAGCGATAGCGGTGACTTTGGCGGTGTCGTACTGGGCCACGCGGTCCAGCAATACCAGTACCGGTGCATCTGGAACCGGCTGCAGAAGATTAATGCCCAGGGTCCGCAGGCCCGTCAGCGCGCGGTCGAGGTAGTTGCTCATCGAGTGTCCTTTCAGGATGTGTTCAGCACAGGGTGCAGAGGAGGGCGCAAGTATACCGATCAATGAAGGCAAACCAATGGCAGTTTGGTTCGAAGGCGCTTGTTGGGGGGCTGACGAAGTGTATGCCTCTATCTACCCGTAGCTGTACGGGGCGCAGGCTGGCGCAACGTTCTACTGTCACGGCCACAGTACTCGTTCGGATGTCGCGCCATGCTTATGTCTTCAAGCCTGTTGTCAGCCTTTGCGCTGTTCGCCTTTGTGTCCTCAATCACCCCAGGTCCCAATAACACCATGTTGCTGGCGTCCGGGGTGAACTTCGGTTTTATTCGCTCGATTCCCCATGCACTGGGGATCAGCATTGGCTTCATGTTGTTGGTGATCGCCGTAGGCTTGGGGCTGGGTGAGGTATTCAAGGCGTTGCCGTGGGCCTACACCGTATTGCGCTATGTGGGGGCGGCGTATTTGCTGTACCTGGCGTGGAAGATTGCAACCTCCAGCGCGATGTCCGATGACACCGATGACAAGCGCAAACCCATGACTTTTCTCGGCGCGGCGGCATTCCAGTGGGTCAACCCCAAGGCCTGGGTCATGGCATTGGGCGCGATCACCACCTATACGCCTGCCGACGGTTATGTCACCAACGTGCTGTTGATTGCGGCGGTGTTTGCCCTGGTGAACCTGCCCAGTGTTTGTGTGTGGGCCGGCTGTGGCAGCGGCTTGCGCAATGTGTTGCGCGAGCCGCGCTGGTTGTGGGTGTTCAACTGGTCGATGGCGGGGTTGTTGGTGCTGTCGTTGTATCCGATGTTTTTTGCCGGCTGAAACTCCCTCTGACGTCAGGCGAGGGGAGGGATCCTAGACCGGTGAGATGGTGGCAAGCAGACCAATCGCAATGGTCAGCGCAAGAAAACCGAACAGGAAAAATGCCATCTTAGCCATAAGGCCTCCGAAATGAACGGGCCGGCAGGACGGTTCCTGTCGGGCTCCACGGGCGTGTCGGGAGTGGGTGTATTGTCAGGCCAGGACGGGTTTCGTTACAGGGTCAGATGCAGAAGAAAAAAGCGTATCAGATGCCCTCAGGCGCCGCAGGTGCCGGATAACAAGGGGTGATGGTTTTCTAGGATCAGGCAATAAATAGCGGCTCAGTTCGGTCAAGGAACTAACCTTTTGTGCGCAGTATCGTATCCACGATCCCACAAAGGAGGTTGTTTATGAGCATTGGGGCGAGGTTAAAGGCAGAGCGTGTCAGGCTTGGCTATTCTCAAGCGACGCTGGGCAAGGTCGGAGGCGTTGAGACCAATGCCCAGGGGCGTTATGAAAACGGTGTGCGTTTTCCACGGGCAGATTACCTGGCGGCGATTGCCAAGGTCGGTGTCGATGTGTTGTTTGTCATCACCGGCAATCGCGCTGAAAATGGCAATTCTGCCTCAGCCAAAGCGGCCGAAGCACTGGACAGCGCCACGGAGTGCCTGGAGAAGGCAAAAGAGTTGATTCACTGAAGCGGTTTTCATCGGGGCGAGTAGGCAAATGGGCAAAACATTGGCTGCGCTGTCGTTTTTGATGACCCTGGTTTGGGTTTCAGTGGTCATTGCCGTCATGACTTATTTTTCCTGATGCGCCTGGTGGCGAGTGCCGCAGATGCCGAAGCGGTGGGTGCTGCTATTGCTCAGCACTGCGGCTGAAATCTGTAGATCACTGATCTGGCGAGCTTTTTTGTTTGCAGAGGAGCCGCTGGTTTGTTTGAAAAAGCCCGCGCCCGACCTTGCATCGAGGGGGCTGGATCTATATATTCCCTAGCCTGCTGCAACGCTCAAGGGCTTTTGAAGCTGCTTGGCTCGCTGTATAGCGCTACCGCCCGAATGGCGAAACTGGTAGACGCATGGGACTTAAAATCCCCCGCTCGTAAGGGCGTGCCGGTTCGATTCCGGCTTCGGGCACCATCTAGAATCAAGGGTTTGCGGGCGAAAGCTGATGCAAGCCCTTGTTTGTTTCCGGTCCGCAATAAAATAACTGGTCCGCAATTCACTTCGTTGGTGAGACTTTCTTGCCTTTCCGGTTGCGGATGTACTGCTCAGTCATCACGACGGTGGTATGCCCAAGTTGATCCTTGGCCTGCATGATGTCGCCGCTGGACTCGGCCTTGTCCGTACCAGCTTTGGCGCGCAGATCCCGCATTTGAAACTCAGGCTTAGCCACCCCAGCAGCTTCCCTCGCTATATCAAATCTCCTACGCAACATTGCCACCGTCATCGGTGTGCCATCCTCCGCAACGATCAGCCGCGTCGAGCGGACTTTATGCCCTGACTTTCGGGACATTATTCGATCAATCAAAACCTTCAGTTCGCCGGTGACCTCGATTCGACGTTTTGCCTTTGTTTTCCCTTGGAGGACCCAGATCTGCCCATCCCTTACGTCTCTTTCGTCCATCAGCCGTGTGTCCGTGACTCGTTGACCAGTCAGGTAGGCGAGGTCCATGGCATCACGCAACCCGGCGTCAGCCTTGTCGTGAACTCGCTTGAACAGCTCGTCCTCAACGTATGTGTCCCGTCCAGTCTCCTTGTTTCCTTTGATTCCGGCGCATGGGTTCGCCAGTGATGTATAGCCCTTGTCCCTGGCGTAGTTCCATATCGCGCTGAGCAGGGCCTTTTCTCGATTGGCTCTTACCGGCGCTGACTTTCGCCAGGTCAGATACTGGCGAACATGAAGAGGCTCGATAGTCTCAAGCGGTGCGGGCGGATCATCGAAGAACGCCATTAAGTTTTTCAGTTCTCGCTGGTTGTCGAGCTGAGTCGCTGCGCCCTTGGTGGGCACAACTTCAACCAGGTACTTTTCTGCCACGTACCGAAAGGTGATCACCCTGGCAACCAGTTCGGTTGAAGTGCGATCACGCTCCAGCTTTGCATACGCCATGATGGCCAAGCCGTAGTCACTACCCAAGGGTATTTCCTTGCGGTCCTTTCCGCCGGTGTCGTAATAGTAAAAAACACGGCCGCTGGCTTTCTTGCGCTCTCTCAGCCGGGCGATGGAGCCCGGCTTACTTGGTCTTCTTCCCATTTCAGCTTGCCTTGCGTGGTTTCCATACGAGTTTTTCTGGCTCGGACATGCCGACGGCAGTAACTGCCATGGCTGTCACGCTCGGCCAACCGTTCATTTTGATGGTGTGCCTGATGCCGTTCCTTTTGAGGTTCAGGATCTGGCCAGCCTTTGTCCGAGCGCCGGTCAGCTCGCAAACCTCTTCATGCGATAGGAATTGAACTCCGCTCATGGATCGCTCCGTGCGCCCGTAGTGGGCCGCGCTGCCTTGATGATGTGAACGATGAAACCGAAGGTGATCAGCAGCCAGCCGCAGGTGCCGGCGAAGGCGTAGAGGATGTCGGCTGTTTCGCCGTCCGCCAGAAGGCGTGGGGCGAGCCAAAAGAACCAGCCGGCGGTGCCTCCCAGGTACAGCAAAGCGCCCAGCAGGATCAGGGTGAGTTTGAATGCGAACATGTGGTGTCCTTGCCGCGCTGGGCGGCAGAAGGTGAGTTAGTTGGTGCGTTTGCCGTCGGCGCCGAGACGGTAGTAATTGCGGCAGTTGCAGCGTGGGCATACGAGATCGCGAACACCTTTGAGCCAACTGCTTGGCACGCTCTTGCGATCGCTGTGAAGGTGTTTGTTTCGGCACCGGGTGCACTGCACTTGGCTTTCTTCGTCCACGGGAATACCTCGCCCGCCGCTCACCGGCAGGCATGTAGGGGGATTGGGGTTAGGCTGTTGCGGTGTGGAAGCCGCGAATGGTCAAGGTTTCGTCAACCTCCTTCACGACTTTGTACTGAAGGGTCAAAGACCACTGGGTGGCCAGGTTGAAATAGTCCCAGTACCGAACAACCCACCCGACCATCTCTTTGTGCCGTGGGCCAGCGATTGTCCCGTAAATTCCACAGGCGCCCAGGTAGGCAACGAACTCATCAATGTTTGTGTACGGGAGAATGTCGTGGTCTTCGATATCAAGCATTCGCTCAAACAGTTCTGCCATCGCGATTAGGTTTTCCCGGAAGTATTGGCAGGTTATGAAGTGCTTTTTGTAGAGCGCCCAAACCTTAAGCGTGATGCCGCCAGCCTGGAATGCGGGGTAGGCTTCATCGTCTGGTTTCAGGTTGTCTGGGTCAAAAGCGATCTTGATGATCATGGCCTCGGCCCCTTATAGATGAAGACGTAGGCGAACCAGAGGGTGGCGATCATGGCGTCACCCGGCGCGCCCACTGAACATAGGGGCCGTCATCCGTATCGAAGATCCCCATCAGGAACCACTCAGGGCCTGGCGATTCGGGGTTCCAGGTGGTGCATGCGGCATCTTCATCTGGAAGATCGTAGGTTTCGTCGCCAGAGTGCCAGCCTTTCAGTTCCAGGCCCTGCTCCTTGATCCAGGCAATGTAGGGCGCCGGGTCTTCGCCTTCGCCAAAGCTCGGAATGTTAGGGTGATACCACCAGCCGCCTGCATCGCGCTTCACATCGACCGGCCCAAACGGCTTGCTGCCGCTGTGCGCCTCACAGGGAGTGACGTAAACCACGTCGGAGTAGTGCCCGCCACCAGAGCTGAATTCCATCTTGCAGCCGCACTTGGCGGGCTCACTGTTGACGAACGTAATCTTTTGTTCGGGCATAACTTCGTCCTTGCCGCGATAGCGGCTATCAAATTCGTAGAGGGGAGAGGTATCGTTGCCACCTCAGATAAGGAGGTGCGATATGGTCGTACACGGAGTTGAATACGAGTTTTACCGCCTCACACGTAACAAAGAGGCATGACGGGTTGGCTATTGAGTGCTGGCGCGGCAACGATTTAGTCTTTGATATATTCAGGAATGACGAGAGGCTGCGTTTTTAGGTGACCTTGTTCGAGCAGGATGTCCCTTTAGAGTTGCTTGAGTACGCCATCCCAACTGCTCGCAAAAGCCTGGGTGAATTTGCGCCGTAAAGGGTGCCCTTGCCGCTATGGCGTTTTGCTTTGATTGATAGGCACGTTTGTAAGTAATCAACGGGTACTGGCCGACGCGAATTGTGTGCCTAGATGTGGTGTTATCCATATTTCATTGTTGCATGAGGCCTTAGTTGTGGGCATAATTTGCGTCGAAATTTTTATAGAGGTACTTTGTTTTTACGAATTGTTTATTTGTTGAGCAAAGTTTACGAAGGCGCACGGTTAACTAACAGGGACTGTAAATGGCATCGGACGATTCAGTAGCAAAAAATCAGGCAAATAAGTGGTTGTCTGGAAGTAGGGAGGTAGTGGTCAGTAGAGTGTATACCTTGCTATGGGTGAACATGGTAATCGGACTGTTGTTCTATTGCGCTTTCTCTATAATACCGCCAATTAAAGGAATTCTGATTAAAAAAGAAGAGATTATGTCGGCCCAGCTTGACGGGCTGCAGAGAATTCCTCGTATTGAAGAGGCGCTTGGAAGGATAGAAAAGAGGCAGGCCTTACTAACTACTGAGTC
Organism: Pseudomonas sp. Xaverov 83; assembly: GCF_019352905.1. NCBI lineage: Bacteria > Pseudomonadati > Pseudomonadota > Gammaproteobacteria > Pseudomonadales > Pseudomonadaceae > Pseudomonas > Pseudomonas sp. Xaverov 83. The sequence goes on from NZ_JAAAFU010000096.1 coordinate 31,644, forward strand.
CGTTGACGGGCGTATTCGAAAAATTGAGTTGGCCGTCGCTGGGGGTAAGTTGAATGTTGATGATATTCGCTCCCTGGTGAAGTTGAACGAAGAGGTTAAAGGGTTGAAAGACTTTGTTGCGAAAGACCCGTCATCATTTTTTGAACTTAAGGAGTTGCAAGGGAACTACAAGAATCTGATTGGTGATCAAGGAAAATACGCTCTTAAAGATGCTGTTGACTCCCAGATATCTACTATTCAGTGGGTGGGCGGGATAGTTTTGGGGGTTTTTGGTCTTATCCTTGCAATTGTTTTTAGTCCATTTAGTGCTAAATCTTTGACCACTCGGCCGCTGAAGCAGAAAAGTGCTGGTAGCGATGGTGTTGGTAGCGCGGCCGAGGAGGAAGGTCAGTGATTTCTTTTGTTACGGTCGTATTGTCGGCGGATCAGCTTTCACCTCAAAAAAAGGAAGATATGGAGAATGTCATTCGCGAGTTGGGGTTTGATACTTATGTTGTTAGCGATAAGAAGGTAAAGCTTAATTTGCCTGATATGGTTTATTGCGGTAAGTTTGAAGGTGCAACGACCGGAAAAATTCGGGATGATGTTATACAGTTAGTATCCGAAGCTCTTAAGCTGGCAGAGATTAAGGCCAGGGCCATGGTCTTGGTAAGTAATGGCTATGCTTGGGGTATTAGAAATCTATAATACAAGGTCATGCACCCAATAACGGACAGGTCAATTTTAAGGGCGTAGGATTGATGCAGTGCACTGGCATGTAAGTCGACTCAGCAGGGCAACTGACTGCTGGAGGGGCAGCAGTCTTCTGGCTTCGGAGATTGCGGCCTTCTATCTGGAGACCTTACTGGCAGCCATGCTGGGGCTATGGCTTATTTTGATGCACTATTCGCGGCTGCCAGCCCGTGGTTGGCGGCCTTAAACATTCACCCTAGCGTCCTTCCCGCCCCCCCCCCGGGGTCCATCCGCCGAAACCAGAAAACAAGTCAATTGCTGTGAGCACGGGGAGTCCTTGGGCCATGCCCGGACTGGCGTGGTTCGTAGAAAAAAGGTATTTGTGTTTGGCCCAGGATTTACTGGAAAGGAGAAGGCAGTGAGCGGATCATCGGAAGCCGGTTTTTGGGCAGAACTTGCTGGAGTGGCAAGCGCCACTTTTGGCTGGTTTGAAAATTTTGTTTCAGTTTTCTGGAGCGGCTTAGAGTGGCCTCACTCCGCGTTGATAATAGTTTGTATCGGGATCTATTTTTTTAGGCATGAAGTTAGAGGCGTCATTCCGAGAATTAAAAAAATCGGAACTGGTGGAGTGGAAGTAGACCCGCAACCGCCTCTTGCACAGCCGACACTTAAAGAAGAGAAGGACCCGCAATATAACCAGAGCGTCGACTACCCGAGCACGTTTGCAGTTGCTCTAAATCTTGTAGAGTCAGAGGTCGCAGGGAAAAATCAGGATGAGCAGCTCAAATATCTGATAGGTGTTGATGCGGGATGGCGAGTTCTATGGCTTTTTGAAAATACGTATTCATATATCTTTGGTGGACAGATTCAATTACTGCAATTGCTAAACGAGCGACGGATTACTGGCTTGTCAAATTCCGAGGCGGAAGTTGAGTGGGCTGCCTACAAGGAGCGGTTCAAGCCGCACTTGGACGAATGGCAGCCAGAACCCTTTATAAGCTTTTTAATCGCTAGGGAACTTATAGTTCAAGGGGATGGCGTTCTGAATATTGCGCCACGAGGAAGCGAGTTTTTAGTTTGGATGACCAAGTATGGTCGCTCACCAAGCAGACCATGGTAATTTAAAGATCCTTGTCTACTCGGTCAGGCCGCTCGCGTTTCATCCCTCGGTGGCCACTCCGAAAACCCCACGCGTGGCGCCTTTGTTTTGGGATTGATGATCGGCTTGCCCTTGGCATCCACCAGCACGGCCTTGGCCCTGATCTGCATGTCTCGGCACCTCAGCGTTTTGCGGGCCAGCTCAATGAATTGCTCGGCGTACTGCGGCGCGTCGAAGAGTGGCGAGAGCTGGCGGACCGCCGCCCCCCCCATGATCTTCTCGGTGCGCTTTGCGACCAGTTCCAGCCATTCGGCTTCTGGGATCGGCTCGACGCCGCCAGGAGCCTTCGGGTTCTTCCGGGTGCCAGCCGTCTTCTTGCGGGCCTCTGTCTTGGCGACATCGAGGGTCATTCCAAACACTGCAAAGGTGCTCATGGGTTATCTCCAAGCGTGCGCCTGCCTCGCCGGCTGGCGTGATTCGTTTTTAGGGGAGTGTTCAAGCTGTTCGTGAGCGGTGGTGCGCAAACTCGCCCTGGTGCTGACTGGCTGCTGATTGGTATGCGGCGCGAGCCTGCTCGGGCGTATGGAAATATCCCAAGCAAGTCTGCTTACCCTTGATGCAGAGTTGAGCCTTCCACTTTCGGTCCGTCTTGCTGTAACACACACCCTTCAGCCCTGACGCGCCTCTACCAGGCACATTTGCATTGTTCTGCGCCCTGGTGGCCGACCTCAGGTTTGTTTGTCGGTTGTTGCTCCGGTCACCGTCTCGATGGTCAATTGGGCCTTCTGGCCATGAACCCGAAATCAGCATCCATGCAACCCGATGAGCACTGTAGGTTTGCCCGTGGAGCTTCAGGTAGACGTAGCCATCAGGCTTTATCGAGCCAGCCGCTTCGCCTGCCTTGCGACGGCAGTGATCCACCTTCCAGGTGAACCAGCCGGTCTCGTGGTCGTAGGCGATCTTTTCTTTGAGCAACCGCGTGCGCTGGTCTGAGTACATATCAGGCATGTCGTCACCGAGTGAGGTAGTGGCAATTTGGTTTGGGTTGGGGTATTACAAGTGACCGACGAGGAGTCGTGGCAGTTAATGAGCAACTGACGGGGAAAATTATGGAAGATTGGTGGTGGAACGCGCTGTCCGCTGTAGGAACTCTTGCGGCTGTTGTAGTTGCTCTGTGGTTTTCCGTTCAGTCTGTCAGGTCAAACGGAAGAGCCGAAAAGGATCGCTCGGAAATGGCAGCAGCGAAGATGCTCAGCCCACTCTCGGCGCTCGAGAGTAAAGTGTCGTACCTATTTGCCTGGTTCTTCCTCGAAGACGAAGAGTTCGATGGTCAATACACATATGTTTTTTTAAGGGTTCAGGAACTAGAGGCAGCGGCCCGAGCAATTTCAATTGAAGATTTATATCCGTTGCTTCATTTGAATAATCACGCAGCCAAAAGATCGGCAAGAGCATTGGGATTGATACAAACTTTCGCCGCCGATGCTATCGGTACGCTTACTCATCACTCGTGGGGTAATGTTAAGCAGTACGAGCCGTATCACAAAAAATGGGCTGAAATGCTTTCTGAGATCCAGGACCACCTTGCTGTTGCTGTACTAACTTGCAAGGCAGCAGCTTCGACAGGAGCACCAAGGCCTACGGCTGAGGAAATACATGGACCATAAGACTTACGCTTCCAGTGCCGGATGCAGCGAGCAGGGTGGGTTAAGTAAAGATTTTCCGTATAGATTTTATGAGTTTCTCAGGGAAGGATTATCAAGATGACTACTGAACCGATTAAGGTTTTTATCTCGTATTCTCACGATAGTGATGAACACAAACAGTGGGTTCTTAAGCTTGCAACTGATCTCCGAGCGCAAGGACTTGATGCAATACTTGATCAGTGGGATTTGGTCTTGGGTGGGAACTTACCAAGATTTATGGAGCAGGGGCTAAGTTCTGCTGCTAAAGTATTAGTTATCTGCACTAATAATTATAACGAAAAATCAAATGCAGGAAAAGGCGGTGCGGGTTACGAAGGACAAATACTCACCGCTGAGATATATAGGAGGCAAGATAGCGTAAAGTATATTCCTGTGGTTTTTGGTGCTACTACTGACCCCAAAACGCCTACCTGTTTGGATGGCAGGATGTATACTGATTTTACTAATCAAGATGACTATGACAATAACCTTAAGACGCTGATCCATGAGTTGTACGGAGTTAAGCTCCAGCCTAAACCTGCACTAGGGCCTAGCCCATTCGCCACTCCGCCTGAGCCACAACCAACTTTGTATGAAAGCTCATCCTCATTTTTTAGTGAACGCTTCGGAAAGGCATTTCCAGGTGTCAGGGGTATTGAGTGGTTTGATGAACCAAAAATCGCCGCTGATAGACTCTGTCTCTTATTGAAAGATCCTTTGGTTTTTACTAATACATCTCCTATTTGGTGGTGGCGCACTGGCGATTTGCAAATTACATCACTGATTCGAGAATCAGATGATTTGATTGTAATGAATGGGGACGAGTTACTCATCAAGCGGATAGCCGCAGTTGATCCAGGTGCATATTGGCAACAGTTCGTATATGTGGAAACCAACCCGATGCCCTCGACCGGTGTCTATCCGAATAGAGATATTGAGTCCCAGGTTAAGCGGAAGGGGTATGCCTCTGAAGAATTTGGGGTTTTCCAGGGGCGTTATATTACCAGAGAAGAATATGACGACGGTGCGACTGTTGTGGATGGACAAGTAGTAGCGCTTGAGGGAAATGCCGAAATTCGTGCAAGATTTCTTACACCGTACAATTTTATTATCGCGCCCATAGGGTCCGGAATTAATAATATGGATTTCGACTCTGTTCGAGAAGATCTATTAAATGGCATGCTGGCGGGAGCTGTGACGATTGAGGATTTAGCCGGGCGCGTTCGCTCACTTCCGAAGAACAACGAAGCAATCTAACAACGAAGTTATCTGGTGTCTGGGACACAGGGCTTAAGGATCTCATCTCCAGGATTTCGGCTAGCCTCAGCGATGCTTTTCTCCTGAAATGCACGCGCCACGTTTTCGCTAATCACGATTTCGTGGCGCGGATAACGCAAGAACTCGATCAGTTCGTTGTCGCCCATCAAGTCCATCTTCATGATGGCGATCTGTAGGACCTCGCTGATGATCGGCACCTTGCCGCGAAGCCGGATACGCTCCATGGCCTGCTCGATACCCGGCCTGACCTTGTGCCGCAATTCCTTCTCGGCGACCTCCAAGCGCTTCTGCGCTGCTTTGGCTGATCGTTCCTGAACAGTCTTGGCCATGGCCTACCTCTTCTATTCCGCTGGCCGGCAGTGCGAGCCAGGTTTGACGTTTGCGTTGCTGGGTGCGGGCTATGCGGCGCATGAATCGACCTTCACCTGGTGCCAGGCACCGACAGCTTCGAAGATCCGCGCGGCGTGCGCCTCGTCCAGCGATATCGCTTTTGGTATGGCGATCCAACCCGAAGCCACCATCTGGCTTTGGTTGGCCTCGTCGCGCAGCTTCTTGTAGCAATGCTCGATCACGTCCTCCAAGTGGTCTGAGAGGTAGACGCCATCAGGCGCCACCTCCACCGACTTGCTGTAGCGGTCGCCGCGGGCGTCGATGCAGAGGGCGCTTAGGTAGATCGTCCACCGGTGGGGGATACCGCAGACGGCCTGGCCAATCTTCCCCGGTGCGATGTTCTTCAGCGACCTGTAGTTGATCATCCCCTGGCGGCCGCTGGGGTCGATGTTTACCACTGCGACGTGATTGGATGCCAGCAGCGAGCGGCACGACCGGGCAATGCGTGCTTGCAGGTTATGCGGTTTGCGCTTGCTCATAATGCCTCCGCGAGTTTGCGCAGCGCTTCACGCTCGGCCCGGGTGATGAGCGGCTTGCGGCGCTTGAGGATGGTTGTCGGATCGACGAATTCCGAACGCTTCGCCGGCGCTGGATTGATCGCCGGGCTATCGCCGATGGTGAGTTTGCCGCCGGCGGCCAGGTGCCGACGGACCTGACTGGAAAGCTCCAGCGCTTTCTCGCGCCGAAACTCGATGTCTGATTTCAGGTTACTGATCATGATCAGGCTCCTAGGCGATAGGCTTGCGCCCGGGCTTTGTCCGCGACTTCATCAACCATCCTGCCAAGCTCCAGATTGAACTGGACCAACTCTTGATGAAGCATCGCGATGTACTCCTCATCGCGCTCAATGGTCTCGATATACAGCCGGCAGTCTTCATCCTGGCGTGGATCGAATGACAGGAAATCCCACCACTCCCGGCCCGTGACGAACATGCAGCCCTGAACCTGCGGCTTATGTTCCTCGGGCATGCCTTCGAGCCAGGTGCGGACATGGACGGCCTCATTGAATGGGCATTTCGACTCAATACCCCCGTCCTCGCCAATCAATCCGTCCGGCGAACAGCCCAGCCAGTCGTATTTTGGATGAACTACGAAACCCGACTTTATGACGCTATTACCAGTCAGGATTTCGTAGAAGTCGTGGCTCGACTGCTCAACCTCGGTTCCCCAGGCCATCGACTTGCTGCTGACCGAATGTTTCGATCGGTTGGCCAGGCGCTCAAAAGCCAGCTCGCGCATGTAGGTAGTACGGGCCGCAAGCGGCTTGCGTTTGCCGTGTTTGTCACGATCGCCCCATGCAATAACATCCTTGAATCGGCTGGCGGTGAGTCGCCCGCTGCGGTCCTGGTGCCACTGCTCGGTGCGCTGAAGGTCTACAGAGGCGTTCATTGAGCATCGTCCTGGCTATCGACGCCGGCAGCAGCGTCGGCGCTATCGCTGACAGTTGTGAACTCGGCGTCGATGGTTTGTGCAATGGCCTTCAGTTCGCCGTGACGGGTCACGCCAATGGCGCCGCGCTGCTGTGGTTTCAGGGATTTCCAAGCTTTTTCATAGCCATCGATGCCCTGCTCTTGAGCGATTTTTTTCAGCTGTTCGAAAAGGTCGGAGGTCGCGTCTGTTGTGTCGCCCTGGGGTACTGAGGCGGCACCAACGTCAGCGGGCTTTTCGCTGGTAGATCTCGGGGTAACGTCTGTTTCCGGAAGCGTATAGCCATCGTCTAGCTCTTCGCGTGTGTACACGCCTAGGATCACGTCAGGGCAGTACAGGCGAGCCCATTTTTTGAGGGCCAGGTAGGCGATCTGCTGCTTCGGATCGTCTGCCCACAGCGTCGAGTTCCGGGTTCGTGCCTGGGTCATCAAGGTGGTCAGTTCGCGCGGGGTATCCTCGCCCACGAACGTAGCCCAAACACGAACGCCCAACCCTTTCTCGTCATTTATGTTCCAGTTTGGGACGCGATACTTTTTCGGCTGCCCGTGGTCATCCGTTTGTTTTTTGCTTTCGATCTCGCGGAAATTGCCAATGATTTTGTCCCAGTCGCCAAACCACTCGTAGTGGATTCGATCAATGGTCGGGGCTCGAGTGGTGATGACCGCGTTGACCAGCTGGGCTTCATAGCTCAGTTGGCCTCCGTTGACGATGAAGGTCTTCTGCGCCACTTGGAATGGGTTCATTCCCCATTGCATGGACTGCATGATCACTGCCATGCAGTCGGCGGTGTTGCCGTGAAAGTGCCTCGGCAGGGTGGTTTTGCCACCCGCCATGATGCCCGCGAGCTCAGTCATCGACTGCATGCTGTCGCGATTGAGGATCAGCCCTGTCGGGCTGGTGTCCATTGGTACGGTAGAAATCTGGGTTGGGGCGTTCATTGCTAACTCCATAGCCGACGACTTTGGCCGGCCTCCGGGGTGGCTTCAGGGTTCTTTAGAACGACAAGGCGCGCAGCCAGGCAGAGGCCTCGTCATTGCTGACGCAGAAGGCCATTGCTACGACCTCGACTACTTCGATGGCGCTTGGAATGTTCGAGTCAGCGAGTGCGTCCGCTGCTGGGGCCGGATTAACTGCGGCTACAACCGTTTGTGCTGGGTCAGCAATCACTGGAGCCGCAACAACAGTCGCTGCTGGGGCGGGCGCAGCAGCCTGGGCACGCAGACGGGCCAGCTCTTCCTGATCACGCTGATACTGCGCTTCACGTTCTAGTTGCTGGCGCTGTTGCTCTTCCTGCTGTTCACGGTGCTTGCGTTGTTGTTCTTCCATGTCGCGGCGCTGCTGGTCCAGCTCGTCCTGCTGCTTCTTCAAGCGCAGACGGTCTTCCTCGGCGCGCTGCTTGCGCAGGTCTTCAGCCTCTGCGTCGGCGAGTCGTTGCTTTTCGCGCAGCTCGTCCAGTTCTTTCTGCTGGGCCAGCAGCTTGGCAGCAGCTTCCTCTCGATCAATGGCAGCCTTGTGTAGCGCTTCCAATTGCTCAATGGCGTTATCGCGGGCGATGGTGCCTTCGGCTTCAAACTCGCCGTATTCCTCGGGCAGAATTACCGAGTCTTTGACATTCTGGAGAACGCTTGAGACGTCGGTAGCGCTGCGGCTTGCGTATGCGGCAGCGACAGAGCTGAAGCGGGTAATCTTGGCCCGGATGGCTTCGACACGCTCAGCCTCGACACGCTCGCGCTCGGCCTTCGCGTCGGCAATACGTTTTTCTTCCGCCTTGATCGCTTCATCGACAGGCTCTTCAATCGCCAGCACACGAGTCTTGAGCGTTTCACCGAACTCTTTAACTTGATTGACGCGAGCCTGAGCTTCTTTGACCTTTTGCTGATATGGCACCAATGCGGTTTTGGTGGTCTTATCCAGGGCGTAGCGCACATCGCGGATATCGACGCGAACTTCCTTCGCGCTCGCCAAGCCTTCGCTGGTCGAGCAGTCAACGACCAGCTTCGCGTAAGTTGTTTCCAGGCGAACGATTTGCTCCTCGTGCGGCCGATACTCCGCGATGTCGGTGACGGCGACAGCAGGGGCAATGGACTTCTTGGATTCTTCCGTTTCGCTCATTTCGAGCGATTCTTGTGCGGGTGCCTTTTTAGGATTGGTGGACATGACGATCCCTCGCCGCGCCTAGCGCAGCATTGAAAGTTTTGTGGTGGGGTGGGGCCGTTAAGCGGCGGAAGCGATAGAGGCGTTGTAGTTGGCATAAATCTTGTCGATGCGCGCCCGGAAGTATCGATGTTCGGCCTCGTCAATGGCCCGCAGCATGAAGGCCAGGGTGACGCAGGATGTCGCCGCCGAACTGGCGTTGGGCTGGCCAAGGTTGCGGATCATGTTTTCGATCTCTGCCTCGATCCAGCTGACGGCGTTCTGGTGGTCTCGCTGGGCGGTGTTCATGTTTCTCCACGAATCGGCGGACAAATGTTTTCCATTTGAGCCATAGCCAGTCCAATGCGGCGTTTGAGACTTGCACGCTCTGCGAGCCGGCGGACTTCACGCTCTGCCAAATCTTCCTCGGTGTACTCGTGAAAGAGGGCTGCACGGCTTTGCGGTGTTCGCTCCGGGAAGTCCCAGCGCCTGTCTGATTCACGTGCCTGGGCACTATCCGCGTAACTGGTCGGCATTGAGGGACTCCAGGCGCCGAGCTAGCGCGCAGGCTTCGTTGTGATCGCGGCGGAACCCCATCACTTTGTCGGTCCGGGTATCAACCACATGGAAGAAGTCACGTCCCGCCGGCTTCACTGTCATCCTGAAGCGGACCGCGGGCTCCGGCCGCCCAATCAGTCGGTAGAAGTCGGCAGTGGCGATGCGGGAGCGTTGACGCAAGCCATCGACGATGTCGCGGCGTGATTGGATGCTGTGGTGCATGGTGACCTCCAGTGTTTGAGGTTAGGTAGAGCGGGCGGCGAGCATCCGGTCGGCAATTTCATAGGCATACTTCGCCGCGGTCGACAGGATCTCGTCTACCTCATTGCCTGCAGTTGCAAGCTCGCCGATTTCTCCGAAGCTCGGTGCGATCTTCACAATTGCCTTCGCCGCGAAGTAGTCGCGCAGCGTCATGCCTGCTTCACCTTCATGCACGTAGTTGGCTTCGGTTCCTGGGAACGCTGGGCCGCCGGTTTCTGTCGTCATGACTTTCTCCATTCGTTGGTTCACCTGTATTCGTCAACACTCATGCCTCCCGCTGGTTGCCGATGGGCGCGGGGGAGGAGTGCTGACGGGTAGAGGTGGGAATCCAAAAAATCGGATTGATATGAGAGGACAGGGAGTCCTCAATGCATTGCTGTAGGAATGGTGGAGCTGAGGCCCTGTTCAGAGCAGTCAGCCACCACTAGGGGAGGTGCGATTACTGGTGAATGCTGGTCTTGCTGATGGCAATCCAAGAAATAGCGAATATGCCAGCAACAAATATCACCGGACTGCCGAAAACTTTGTAGTAAAGCCAAAGATCAAATGGCGTGGAAAAAGCCACCGCAACGTTCAACACAGCCATAGTTGCGAGAAGCAACGCCAGTGAAAGTGCACACATGCGCCATTGTGGTTTTGACAGATTTAAACGTTTTCCAAAAATGCATTGAAGTAGATTGAGCTTGAATCCGGCTTCAGCGATAACTACTACCAGAGCTAATGATCCGTACAAAATTGTAGGCTTAATCAATATGACGAATGAGCTCGGCAGTAGGAGTTTTCCAAGCAGTACACCAAATACCAAACCGAAAATTTGGAACAATAGAAACGCGCGCCACAAAAGCGCAAAGGACAGCCTCAGCCAATTTTTTGTCAAACTCATTCTACGAGACCTTAAGATGTTCATCATGTAGCGGCGGTATGCCGTTTCACGTTTAGGATTTCAGTTCTAAGCTACTAGATTGTATTGGCTCCATAAAGTACGAAAATTTTGTCATGCAGGTGACCGGGCATTTAACGACAGGCTGTCGTGGCGCTGGTTGTTCAGTTGTTTGCGGCTTCAGCGGCTTCGTACTCGCTGCCGAGGATTTCGGTCATCACACCATTCGGCTTGGCGGACGTGCTGACGTAGATGCAGTCAGGCGTGACCACATGCTTGTAACTGGAGAAGAACAGCGAACCACCGCCAAGGCCCATTGCGTCGAGGAACGGCTGGAGGTCCGCTTTGTCCTTCGGCTTATGCTCCTTGAATTCTTCTTGCAGCTTTTGCAGCTCAAGCTTCAACGCCTTCCGCTCTTCGCCCTTGGTGCCCGGCGGCAGACTTGAGCGCGGGAACTGCGAGCTATCTGCCTTTGGGTCTGGCTTCGTCCACAGCGGCTGTGGCATTGGTGGGCTGAACTTCAGGCCGTAGAAGTTACGACCGCTGTGCATGCTGGTCTGGAACAGTGCGGTGGCGCCTACAAACCGCTTGGCGAACTCTTCGCCCAGCACCTGCAAACGATCCGCGCTTTCTCTGTACGCCTTCCAAGCCGCCAGAACACCGGCATCGCTTGTCTTGTAGTAGGCCATCTCACTTCCTCCGGTTGTTTTCCCAATGCACCCGTCACCAGGTGCATCAGTGAAAAGGTCCGTCATGCTGCGAACAGCTCTTGCTGGTGAGGCTGGGGCGTGCAGCGCTGGATTCCGGCCCGTATTGCTGACTCCAGCAGTTCGGCGTCTTGCTCAAGCTCAGGGAAGGCTCCGGCAAACTCGCTTACTGCGCCGCGCAGTCCGGCCGCCTCACGCTGCAGAGTTGGAATCACGATGCTGATCATGTTGCCGATCGTGCGCAGATCCAGGCTGCACTCCCGGCAAAGCCGGATGTAGTCGAGCATTTACTTCGGCATTTCACTTACTCCCGGTTGTCATCCCAAGCAGCCCTCGCGAGAAGGCTGCTCAGTGATGCTTTCCGCCGTGACCCGCTACTGGCGTCGGTCACCGGCTTCTTCTGATTGTTCTTCCAGCCGCGGGCCTTTCGGCTTGTTCTCCCGCTGGATAACTGTTCTTGGCGCTTTACGCTGCACGCCCGGGTCAGTTGCCAACCCTCTGAACCGTTTAGGCCGGTTCATCGCTGCCTTTGAATCTGGGCCGGTGGTGATCCGGCAAGGGGTGTCGCTAAAGAGCGGCGCAGGTTTAGCTGCTGGCCGGCGTTCTTCGTAGCTGGCTTGAGTTGAATTTAAGCAAGCTGAAATTAGCGTGTCAAGCATGCTTAATTAAATAATTCAGATTGCTGAAATTTACAGGCAATAAAAAGCCCGCTCAGTGGCGGGCTCTTTTATGAATCGCAGTACTCGCGCCAGCCGATCCTGACGGCGCCGTCAGCCAGATGCTCGACCCTTATTCCTACGGTTTCGCCTATGTCTTGGATGACCTGGCGCCACGCTTCAGGGCTTTCATCGTCGCGCCTGGAAACCTCAACCAATTGAATCCTCTGCACTCGGGGGGAGGTTATGAGACCTTGCAGTCGGCGGCCGACAAGCTCGTAGGAATTTCTCGGTTTCGGTGTGGGGTAGGGGGCTTGGATCATCCTTCGCTCCTTGCGAATGCTGTATGTATACACAGTATTTGTGCTGACGTGTCTTGGCAAGAGGGCGACAAGTGGTTTCATGCATAAATGCATATTTTATGGTGAGTGCATTCCGGTAGGCATGAAAAAGCCCGCATTGGGCGGGCTCTCTATAACACCTGGGGCTGCCGATCCTTCAGCGTTGCCAGTGTGCAATCTCGCGGATTGCCGGCTCAATGGTGGCACGACGAAGGGCAGAAACAAGAAGCCCGGCGCTGGGCCGGGCTCTCAGGCCTGTATTCTGGTCAGCAGAAGCCTGGTGATCAATACTCGCCCCGTAGAGAGAGTCCACTCTTCAAAAACATCGCTGCACCCGAAGACGCAAAGGCCGGTTTGCTAGCCGTCGGCCAAGGTGATATTTCAGAATTGCCGCCTGGCTTTTTACAGCTGACTGAGCCTGAATCGGTTAGGGCGAAGGAGTTGGAGGCAGCGGTGAGTCAGTAACGACAAGCAAAATTTTAGCTTTCATAATCACAGTTGCCGATTGCAGCGGATAACTGAAAATCCTCGAGAAAGCACTTCAAACCCTGTGCCGCCATAGTCCTTAAGCCTGTATTTAACGCCCTCAAGCTGATCAGTGGAGATATCGTCCACTTCAATCTCACTTAAGCAAAAACCTCCGCACACGTTAGGAAATGTTAAGTGACGAACTCCTGTAAGCTCTAAGAGAACCTCAAACGTCGACTGCTCACACTCATAAAGCATCTCAAGGCTCACTTTATAGGTTTGAATTGTCTGCCCCGTATTCTCTCGCTCCAATCTGAATCCCTGCACAAGATTTAGGTTGTAGAAGTCAAAATCGGAAATAATGGAAAGCCTCTCAGCGCCCTCAAAGTTCTTTTCGAGTGACCGCATATTCCCTCCTAGTAGTCAGAACGTACGTTTGCGGATGGACAACTCCTCGCCTGCCCGAATTGCACCCGTTGCGCAGGTGAAAACTACGATAAGTGCCAGTAACGCATAGGTCTATGCCTTGCTCAAGAAGCTCTGCTTTCGCCATGCCATCATTGGCTCACTGTGGGCAGCATCATCAGGAAAACCACCCATACCCAGGGCACTTCATGGCTCTGAGGCGACGCGAAAGCGCTAGAGACTCTGTAAATTCATAATACGAGGCGCCGAGCTTGGATCGCTGTGAGTACTGCAAAATATCCATAGCCTGCTGGTAATCTGCGCTTTTCTTGAAGTTACGACACTGTTCAACCCGTTCAGCTTCCGTTACAGGCATCGGTACTGCGTCGATCTGTTTTTCGTACTCAGTTTTTTCTTTTGACGCGCTGTAGCAGCCGGAGATAAAAAGCGGGGCGACTATTAGAGTCGCGATCCGAAAGGCATTCATTACCACATTCCCTTGTGTATACGAGCGCTAATCAGCTCGCGATATTTCGATTTAGCTTGCCGCCCGGGCATATCCGCCCCGGCACACTTGCGCATCAGTAAAATTTCTGTAGTGCCTGTACAACCACGCCCACTATCCGGCAGTTCTCGTCAACTGCCTCGATCGGGTAGCTTGGGTTCAGCGGTTTCAGGAATAACCGACCGCCGTCGCTGACCAGCTTCTTGAATGTGGCTTCATTGCTGTCCGGTAGCTTGGCCACGACCAGCTTACCTGGTGCGACCTCGGCCTCTGTGTCCACCAAGATCAAAGTGCCCTCGGTGATGCTCTGGCCGGCGGGCGCTGTCATCGAGTCACCTTTAACTGTCAGCCAGAACGCCGGGCCTTTGGAGTCGTACTCCGAAAACTCGTAGGTGTCCGAGATTCCAGCCGGGTATGGCTCCACTGCTTCCGCCCAGGCGCCGGCGGCAACCCAACTCACTACCGGGTAGCGGAATGATTTGGTTGGTTGAGCTGCGGGGGAGACATTCGACTCTGAAACCTCGCGCTCTTCACCCTCACCGATAGCAAGCCACTCGGCCCGGAAGCCAGTCGCTTTCGCCAGCGCGTAAAGGTTCTCCGGTCTGAGGCTTTTGCTCTCACCAGTAATCCATTGAGTAACGGCAGAATTTGCAACGCCGCAAAGCGATGCAATTTCTCCTTTCTTTTTACCGCTGACCTGTATGGCGCGGGCGATGCGTTCGTGTCTTTCCATGGACTCAATATTAAGTTAACTGAATTTAAGCATGCAGTAGGCAGAAAACACCGTTGATGCCATAACTTAAGCATGCTTAAATTGCGACAGGCTCGAACGAGGATGCGCAATGAACACGCATGAAGTCGCCGAATTCTTCGGCAGCAAGACAAAGCTGGCGCTAGCCCTGGGTATCCGCCCAAGCGCAGTGACCATGTGGGGCGAAACAATCCCTGAATCCAGGCAATACCAGATTCAGGTTCTCTCCAAGGGCAGGTTCAAGGCAGCAAAGAAGGCTCAGGCCGCCTGACATCCATGTCCGCCGATCCATTGAGCAAATGATCGCTTCTGCATCGGCAGGGCGCCACGGAAACAAATTTGAGGTTTTACGAATGGAAGACTTTTTGGATGCATGTCAGGCCGCAGTGAAGGGCAACGAGCCCAAGACCCTGGCTGCAAAGATGGGTATTCCGCACGTTGGCCTGCTTCAGCGCGCCAACCCTGACAACGAGGCTCATCACCTGACCGTGGAGCATCTGTTTGGGATCCTGCTGCACACCAGCGACATGCGCCCGTTGATGGCCCTGGCCAATGAATTCGGCTTTGATCTGGTATCGAAGTCGGCGCCGGAGCCGCAAGCGCTCACCAAGTCGCTGATCAACGTAGGTAAGGAAGTTGCCGACCTGACGATCGCGGTGCACGAAGCGCTGGACGACAACCACGTCAGCTCTTTCGAAAAGAGCCTGATCCGCCAAGAGATCAATCACGTTCGGCAGAGCCTGGACGTGATGGATGCGTCGGTGAAGGCAGCCTGAATTTCAGACACAAAAAAGCCGACGTACGAGGTCGGCTTCTTCAACAGCTTTAAGCGAGAGAAATCATGCCAAACATTTTTGCGTTACACAACCCTCGGGGATTCACCCGTATGGACAATAGCCTTATGGAGGCATTGGCTACGGTTGACCTGCCAGCGCGTGAGCTGCGCGTGCTCATGGCCATTGCACGCCAGACCATCGGCTATCAACTGGAAACCAAACGCCTGACTGCCGACGATATCGGCAAACAGACCAACTTGCGCCGTGACGTCACGTCGAAGGCGATCAGCCACCTCCTTGAGCGCCGGATCATTTTTCGCGTTGGCGGGAGCCGTGGGGATATCGGCATCGCGCATGTCCGCGAGTGGTCTTTCTTCGAAGAAAAACAACCGAGTCTCACTGAGACCAATACGTCTCACTCAGACAATATCGTCTCACTGAGACCGCCTGCGAGTGAGACCAAAACTGCTCACTCCCTTCTTTATACAAAGAAAGAACCCCTATTAACTCTTTCTACGAAAGAGATTAATCCGCCCCAAGAGCCGGCCGAACCTCCGAAGCCTGATCGCAAAACTCCGTTCGGCATGGCCCAGTTGCTGGCCGACAACCCGCACAACGTCCCTGAGCAACTGCTGGCCGACTGGCTGACACAGCGCAAAGCCAAGCGCGCCGCAGTGACCGCCACCGTCTGGTCGACCGTGAACACCGAACTGGCTAAGTGCGCCGAGGCCGGTATCACCGCAGACGACGCAATCACCGAAGCGCTGAATTCTGGCTGGCAGGGTTTCAAGGCTTCCTGGGTGATCAAGCGCTTGGCTGAGTCCGCACCGGAACCAGCTCCTCAGTCACGCCACACCGGGTTTGCTGAGCGCAACTACACCGATGGCCTGATTCAGCGTGAGGACGGTTCCTATGCGATCTGAGCCGGCCCAGCAAACTCCTGAACTGCCGCCAGGCACCCGCATCCAGCCCGCCGAATGCGAGACCCACGGCCACTACGACCAGAAGATTTTCCCGGTGCTGGGCAAGGAGTTGAAGAGCGGTTGCCCTGAGTGCGGCCGGATCATCCGCGCGAAGGCCGAAGCTGCAGAACTGGCCAACAGGGCGATGGAGCTCCGCATGGCTATGGAGCGCAAGCTCGGTGCCGCCCTGATCCCCAAGCGCTTCGCCAGCAAGACCCTGGACGGCTATGTCGCCACCACCACGGAACAGCGAAAGGCGCTGAACACCTGCCGCCGATATGCCGCGGAGTTCCCGCAGATCGCCGAGACTGGCCGCTGCCTGTTGCTGCTGGGAAAACCCGGTACCGGCAAGACGCACCTGTCCGTAGCGATCGCCAACGAGATCATGGCCAAGTCCAGCGCAACAGCGGTGTACCGCACTATCGGCGCTGTGCTGCAGGCCATCCGCGCAACCTACGATCACTCCAGCGACCAGAGTGAAAGCCAGATTCTGTCGAGCTTAATCAGCCCCTCGCTGCTCATCCTGGACGAGATCGGCGTCAGCAAGGAGAAGCCCAGCGACTTCGAACTGACGACCCTGTTCGCAATCATCAACGGCCGGTACGAAGAGCTGCGCCCGACGGTGATCGTTTCCAACCTGGATGGGCAGTCGCTGCCGGCTGCCATCGGCGAGCGCTGCATTGATCGCCTTCGAGAGGGCGGGGTGATCGTCATTCCGTTTGAGTGGGAATCGCAGCGCGGAAAGGAGGGTTTCTGATGTCCGACAAAATCAGCGTCAACTGCCAGGCCAAGCTCTCCGAAGTCATCACCAAAATCAGCGCTATGTACAAAGACAAGAAGTTTGTCGTGGTGACCCTGCGCCCGGGCAAGGACCGCACGCTCGACCAAAACCGGTTGTGGTTCGGGATGTACAAGCGCATCGCCGAAATGACCCAGATCGGTGACGCGGCAGACGCCCGGCGTTACTGCAAGCTGCACTTCGGCGTGCAGATCCTGCTGAACGAGGACGCCGGCTTTCAGGCCGAGTGGTACCGGGTCATGCGCCATCTGCCCTACGAAACGAAGCTGGCCATGATGGGCGAGTGCCATTTGTTCGGCCCCGACGGTTTCCCAGTGACCAGCCTGTTCAATCGCGCCCAGGGCATCAATTACACCGGCCGCATCGCAGCCTATTTCACAGGCCAAGGTGTGGTTTTCACTGATCTACTCAGCAAGGAGGCTGCATGATCGCCAAGCAACCCAAACCGAAGAAGTGCAAGAACCCGGCATGCGGCATCAGCTTTCCGCCGCAGCGCCTGGGCCAAGCCGTATGCAGCCCGAAGTGTGGCCTGGCCATCAAGGACGTGAACCAGGCCAAAGCGCGTAAGTCGCTGGCCCAGGTTGAGCGCCGCGAGATCAAGGTTCGCAAGGAGAAGCTGAAGAGCCGCGGTGAACACATGCGTGAGGCTCAGCAGGCGTTCAACGAATACATCCGCACTCGGGACCATGCCGCCGGCCATCTCTGCATCTCCAGCGGCAAGCCGTTGGACTGGAGCGGCAACGCAGTCGATGCCGGCCACTATCGCAGCGTTGGCTCCGCGCCGCACCTGCGCTTCGATGAACGTAACTGTCACGCCCAGAGCAAGCAGGACAACCGCTTCCTTTCGGGCAATGCCGTGGATTACCGGATCGGCCTGATCACGCGAATCGGCCAGGAAGCGGTTGACGCTCTGGAAGCTGACCAGAGCGTGCGCAAATACACCGTCGAGCAGATCAAGGGCATCAAGGCCTACTACCGGGCGAAGGCCAGAGAACTGAAGAAGGAGCTCGCAGCATGAAACTGATCAACGCAAGGCAGGTATGGACTGAGGCTCAGCACGAATCGAACGCGTCGATCAGCGCTGTGGCCATCGACAGGGCGGAGACGGCACCACTGAAGACTGGCGGGCCAATAGGCAAGCGTGACGCCAGGTTCCCGGCGATGGGCAGTGAGAAGGGCGAGGAGGCCGGATCTTTCTCGGTGCCGGGGCAGCGCATCAGCATCAGCGAAACGCGGCGCACGTCTGCCGGCCGGTCAACCGCCCGGGCAGCTCACCTGGCCACGATCGGCAAAGTACTGCGTGCCATCGACACGCTTCCGTTCCAGGTGCAGCAGTTCGGGCACTACCTGTACCACCCGGCGATGAACATGAGGCATCTGTTGAACGCGGTGCTGCTGATCACCGCCAAAGCGGCGCTGCCTGACCTGACATCGGCCAAGCGTGTGAAGGCGCAGTATCTGGTTACCCTGGCCCTGCAATCGTACAAGGGGGAGGTCGCCGGATCGGCAGAGTGGGGACCGGCGCGGGTAGCCGCCGAGATGAACACGTTCTTCGGCGTGACCATCGACCCGAAGAACTGGACGCGTGACTGGCTCGATCTGTGGGAAGCCCTGAAAGAAGTGATCAAGGAAGTGGATATTCAGGCTCAACAACCACTATGGCAGGTGATCCACGCAGAAAAAGATCAAGATGCGGCATAATCATGTTGACATGACGGGGTTTTGCGCGTAATTTTTCCATAGTGCACAAGTAACGCGAAACGAACATGAAACTCTAAGCCCGGCCAAGTGCCGGGTTTCCTGTTTGGATGGTCCGTCAATTGTACGTCGCCATCATATTGACAGCATTGCAGCGATGGGCAAAAGTGAGGCTCATCTCAAATTTAAGGTTTCGCTGATGCGCAAATTCCTAGCTGTTGCAGCAATGCTTCTTTCCTCGGTCGCTATGGCTGACAACCGCCTTTCGATCTCCGATATTCGGGTAGTTAAAGTGGATGGCTCCCAAGTTGTTCAGGGCTACGCTCGAAATGAAACCAGCGCGGCTTTCGGAACTACGACGCTAATTTTCAAGGTCTACGACGGAGCAGGAAATATGGTCGGGAACGCAGTTGCGAGCGGCATGGGGCTAGGCCCTGGAGAGAGCTGGAAATTCACTGCGACATCTGGCCTGGATTTCAAAACTGCTGAAGTTACTGCCGTCCAGATCAACTGACCCAATTCGATTTTTTGAGCCTCGCCAAGTGCGGGGCTTTTTTTGCCCACGGAAGGGCGATTCAGCAAAAGGAATTTGCAGATGTTGAAAGAATTCAGATGCGGTAACTGCAAAAGACTTCTCGCCCGTACGGGTGGGTTTACAGAGCTCCAGATCAAATGTACCCGATGTGGGACGTTGAATCATGTGAAGGCCGCGAGCCTCGAGCAATCGCCTTTGAGCGACATGAGTGCGGAATCCTCCGCGAACAATCAGTCGACTCAATAGGTAAACAATATGAGTTTTCAATTTACTCCGTTCACAGCCAATGGCAGCTCCGTGCTTCCGCCGCGAAACCTCATGAGCGCTGGCCAGTTTCTGCAGTCGCCTAATAAGCGCTTCCGACTGGTTTATCAGCCGGACGAGAATCTGGCGCTATACGATGGCGAATCAATCGTATGGATCGCAGACGCAAGTAATGCGTACGTGACCCAGATGATTTACAAGTGGAAGGCCGTTTCGACGCCTCAACTTTTCATGAACTACAGCCTGGTGCTGAACGACTTTAGGCGTCAGCGCATTTGGCAGACAAAAAACAGCGACGTTCCGGGCGGCGATAAGTACCACGATACCCTTGCACAGCGAACTCATCTTCAGCTGCAGGACGACGGCAATATGGTGATCGTTGAGTTGGCTCCGCTTTGGACCACCTCCGGCCTGCCGATTGTTTACGATCAACCGTCTTACATCTTCCCGCCTAACACTTTCCTTGAGGTCGGTAAGATCTACAGCGTTGGTAGCTTTGGCGTGGTATTCCAAAGTGATGGGAATCTGGCTGTCTACGGCGCAGGCAACGCTCTTGTTTGGGCGAGCTACACCCAGGGCAAGGGCGGTACCAGTTGCTTGATGCAGGGTGACGGCAACTTGGTGATTTTCAACGCCAGCGGTGTTGCTTTGTGGCATACGAATACAGGCGGGAATCCAGATGCGGTTCTGAGCCTTCAGGCAAACGGCCGGCTCACCATCACTCAGGCGCGTCCCGCTTGGGCTCGATTTGGCTACACGCCGACGATCCGCGCTCGCAAAGTGTACTACCCGAACAACGCTGATCCGGAGCAAAACAGCACCAGTCCGTACCCGACTTATGGCCATATCGGCTATGAGTTCTAAACACTGACGGATGTGCCCATTCAGGCCCGCGGCATTGTAGTGGGCCTAGTTACAAGAAGGTCGAGAACCTCACCTCATCGCCTCTGAGCGACATGAAAGCGGAAATCTTCCGCGATAAATCATTCGACTCAATAGGTGAAAAAATGGCTGTACGTACCCTCGGTAAATATTTCAAAAATACATCCTTCAATGGCAATGCAATCTCAATCGCTACCTTGATTGCCCCTGAAGATAACCTGCACGGTGTCATCCTGCGATCCAAGACAGGTGGTGCTGATACCAGTTACGGCAAGAAGGCTCCGCCACCAGGTAACCGCTTCGATGTCAGCCTGATCCAAATTCCAAGCGTCATGCTTTCCTATAACGATGTCCTGATTCCGGCAGGTAATGGGTTGTTCATGAACCTTTCGGCTGATTACACCATCAACATCGCAATGTCCTGGGACGTACTCAACGCCGATGGCACTGTTGCGTAAGTCACGCTGAAGGATGGAGCCCCGGGTAAGAAGGGGGCTCTCAAGCAACGCCGCGTGGCTGAGATCACGCAACTATTCAAGGCCCCTCCATTGTGCGGGGCTTTTTCGTATTCGGCCCCACCACATCCATCGCTCTGAGCTGGGAGTGCCACTGGGGCTGACCTCTTCAAACATGCCCCACGGAGTCGAGCGCATGGAGTATCTACAGCGCCTGCTCGACAAGATCGACAGGTTTGAATTACTGATTGCGGGCCTCGTTGGCGCCGTCATCGCAAGCTGGTGGCACAAGGACGACCTGAACGACTGGCGTGCCTGGATGATATTTCTCATCACCGGCATGGCTTGCTCGATCTACCTGACGAGCATGGTCAGCACCTACCTGGGCGTGACCGAGCCGAAGATCGTCGCCGGTATCGGCTTCCTGCTCGGTGCCTTCGGCGGCTCGCTCTTGGCGGCCATCAATCGAGCCATCAAATCCGCTGACCTCTGGGCGCTCATTCGCCAGCGGTTCGGAGGAGGCAATCCACCATGAATCTTGAACTGATCAACTCCATCGCCTGCGGCCTTATCGCGCTGTGGGCAGCCTGGTGCGTACTGAGCGGGAAGGTGAGGGACGGCATCCTTGGGAAGCTGATCTATACAACGATCGCCATTACTGGCTTCGTCGTGTCGGTGCGCAGCCAGAACATCTTCTTCGGTCCGACCACCGCAGGCCTGACGCTGCATGTAGCTTTGGCTTTGGCCGGTGCTCGGCACATCTTCATGGTCACGTACTGGCAGCCGGTAAAAGCCTGGCTTTGCCGGACGCTCAACTGCGAGCACTGCCTGCACTGTGACAAGGCACCTGAAGGTGTTGAGCGACACAGAGGGTAAATTTGTTGCTTGTGTATTGTGTTTGGTGGCATGTAGCCATATGTTAATAGCTGGTTACCAGTTAAAACAACGGCAAGGAAAGCAGCGTGTCTGAAGAAAAAATGCAGTATTTACGCAGCGCAACCATCAGCGCCGATGCGAACGCGCTTGAGGCGTTGAAGGATATTCCCGGATACACGGTCACGCCGATTGATGTCCAGCAGAGTGATAACCGAACCCATGTAGTAGTGACTCCGAGCGGAGACCATATACATCTGGTCAATGATCCAAGCGACCCATCTGTGCTGAAGACCTCAAACGTTATCAAGCAGGACCAACTGAGCGAACCTGTGCCATTTCAAGATGATGAACTGGTTAAATTTGCTAATGCTGCCAATCAGTTTGGATCTGTGCACGTGACGGTAAAGGTTTCTGACCATGATCTCAAAACGCTTGCTCAACCCAAAACGCCTTGAGTTCTAGGGATTGTTGGAGAAAGAGAGCCCGCTAATTTGCGGGCTTTTTATCGCTAGTGGACTTCTGAAAACCAAGCAACCCGACTGGGAGGTCATCGAACGCGCCAGCCGGGCCGACGCTTTTTTTTCAAGCGTATTGATCGTTCAGCTCAAAGTACAAATTTAAGGCTTGTCGTTCATCATTCATTGCAACTCCATGTTGAATTCCAGTCTCGCAGTCAATTATGCGATATCTCCAGGATGTGAAAACTGGCTGAGGGTTAGCTGTGTCGTTCGTGTGTACAAAAATTGTTCGGGTGATGATGTATCGATGACGCTCGACGGATGACATGCTTTCTTCCTTGTGTAAGTTAAGTCTGACGAATACCGGCAACCCGCCACTATTTCAAGCTCAAGGTGATCCGTGGACAGGCCATACCCTCCATCGACGCTACTTGAGCTATCCGACCTTTCCGACTTCGGTATTCGCCTGACGCCAGCACCCGAGGCGTGGGAGTGGCTCCAGACAGAGATCCTCGCCGACACCGGCAGCATTTACAACGAAGATCATGCCCACCTACTGGATGCAGACATCCGAGTCATGTGGGCGTCGTCGAGCTTCGAGAAGCAGGGTCGCACAGTCCTGGGCCAGGCCGAGCAGGTAGCGTTCCGCGCCGGAGGTTGGCAGAAAGCCCGGATGGAGCAACAGATGCGTGATTGGTTTGGCGATGTGCCGGCTTTCATCATTACCCTGGCCGCCGACTACTGCGCCCAGTGCAGCGACCTTGAGTTCTGTGCGCTCCTGGAGCACGAGCTTTATCACATCGCCCAGGCGACCGATAAGTACGGTCAACCAGCCTTCACCCAGGACGGCGCACCCAAGCTGAAGCTTCAGGGCCACGACGTTGAAGAGTTCGTCGGTGTCGTCCGCCGCTATGGTGCAAGCCCTGACGTCCAAGCGTTGGTGGATGCTGCAAACAGTCCTGCTGAGGTGGGGAAATTGAACATTGCGAGGGCCTGCGGAACCTGTCTGCTCAAGTCGGCCTGATTTTAGACAGGTTAAGACGGATGATCGCCAATGGCAGCTCTTCGAAGTGAGGTGAAAGCCTTTATTGTTCAGGCTCTCGCGTGCTTTGACACACCTTCTCAGGTGGTTGAGGCCGTCTTAAAAGAATTCAACGTTGTTGTCACTCGCCAGCAGTGCGAATCACACGACCCAACAAAGGCAGCCGGCAAAGCGCTGGGTGAGAAGTGGGCAACGATGTTCCGTGAGAGCCGCAAGCGGTTCCGCGAAGAAACTGAAGACATCCCGATCGCCAATCGAGCCTTCCGACTGCGCGCCCTGAGCCGCATGGCTGAGAAAGCCGAAGGCATGAAGAATATGGCGCTGACCGCCCAGCTACTGGAGCAGGCTGCCAAAGAATGCGGCGACATCTACGTCAACCGGGCCCGGAAGGAAGAGGTTGGCGATGAACCGGTGATCCCGACCCGAATCCAGGTCGACGTGGTGGATGCGAGGAAGCCGAATGCCGAGCCTTAATGTTCCGCAGGCTCAGTTCCTCACGCTGCCCCACAAATTCCGTGCGTTCGTTGCCGGGTTCGGCTCAGGCAAGACCTGGGTGGGCTGTTCGGCACTGAGTAAGCACTTCATGGAGTGGCCCGGCGTTAACGCTGGCTACTTTGCACCGACTTACCCGCAGATCCGGGACATCTTCTATCCGACGATGGATGAGGTGGCCTACGACTGGGGGCTGAAGACCAAGATCAACCAGGCGAACCACGAAGTTCACATTTACAGCGGCCGGCAGTACCGCGGCACTGTAATTTGCCGGTCGATGGAGAAACCGCAGACGATTGTCGGCTTCAAGATTGGCCATGCTCTGGTGGATGAGCTGGACGTGCTGACTGCACTGAAGGCGCAGCAGGCCTGGCGCAAGATCATCGCCCGGATGCGTTATAACTTGCCCGGGCTGAAGAACGGGGTGGATGTCACCACGACGCCGGAAGGCTTCAAGTTCGTCTTCCTGCAGTTCGTGAAGCAGTTGCGCGACAAGCCGTCGCTCAAGGATATGTACGGCCTGGTGCAGGCCAGCACGTTCGACAACGAGCTGAACTTGCCGGACGACTACATCGCCTCCCTGATGGAGTCATATCCGCCACAGCTGATTATGGCGTACCTCAAAGGCCAGTTCGTCAACCTGACGTCCGGCACAATCTACACGGCCTACGACCGCAAGCTCAACGGATGCTTCGACACCGTGCAGCCCGGAGAGCCGCTGTTCATCGGGATGGACTTCAACGTCGGCAAGATGGCGGCGATTACCCACGTTAAGCGCGACCAGGGGTTGCCCAGGGCTGTAGATGAGCTGATCGACGGCTATGACACGCCCGACATGATCCGACGCATCAAGGAACGCTACTGGCAGCACGACGGCAACGACTTCAAGAAGACCTGCGAGATCAGGATCTACCCGGATGCCTCGGGCGATTCGCGCAAGTCCGTGAACGCCAGTATCACCGACCTGGCCATGCTCAAGCAGGCCGGGTTCGCGGTCATCGCTCCAGCAGCGAACCCGCCGGTGAAGGACCGTATCAACGCAATGAACGCCGTCTTCTGCAATGCGCAGGGCGAGCGCCGCTACCTGGTCAACTCGCTCACCTGTCCGACCTACGCCGATGGCCTGGAGCAGCAGGTGTGGGGCGCGAATGGGGAGCCAGACAAAACCGCCGGCATCGATCACGCGAACGACGCCGGCGGCTACTTCATCCACCGCGAGTACCCGATCATCAAACCGGTCACCGCTATCAAAATGGGATACGCCCGATGAGCAACGACGTCTCCTTCAAGCGGGCGGAATACACGGCAGTGCTGGACCGCTGGGCTACCGTCCGCGATGTCTGCGCCGGTCAGCATCGGGTTGTCGATCGGCTGCCTTACATCAACGCACACGATAAGTCGCCGGAGAACGAAGACCGGAATCGGGCTTACCGCGAGCGGGCGGTGTTCAAGAACGCCACCGGGCACACCCGTAACGGGCTGTTGGGTCTGGCCTTCCATAAAGACCCGACACTCACGGTGCCAAAGAAGCTGGAATACCTGCAAGACAACGCCAACGGCTCTGGAGTGAGCATTTATCAACACTCTCAGGGAACGCTTGAAAAGGTGCTTGAAGCTGGTCGGCACGGTCTGTACGTCGACTATCACCAGGACGACGGTATCGGCGGGCACTCGGTAATCCTGTCCTACTGCGCTGAGGACATAATCAACTGGCGCACAGGCATGGTGAACGGTCACAGTGTGCTTACCCTGGTAGTGCTGCGCGAGTCTCCGGAAATCCCTGATGGCTTCGGCTACAAGACGGCTGAGCAGTACCGGGAACTGGCGCTTGAGGATGACGGGTTTGTTTGTCGTGTTTGGCGCCGGTCCGGTCCGAAAGGAGGCGGGCCGCTGGCGGTCATCGAAGAGTTCAGGCCGGAAGGCGTCACCGGGCGTCTCAAGGAGATCCCGTTCACTTTTGTCGGCGCGCAGAACAACGACCCAAGCATCGACGAGTCGCCGCTGTACGACATCGCCATGATCAACCTGGGCCATTACCGGAACAGTGCCGATTATGAAGACAGCGTCTTCTGGTGTGGCCAGGCCCAGCCATGGATCAGTGGTTTGGATGAGCAGTGGCGCGACTGGATGGAGAAGCACGGTGTTTATGTCGGCTCCAGGGCGCCAATGATGCTGCCGGCCGGCGGCCAGTTCGGTTACGCGCAGCCCTTGCCCAACACGCTGGTCAAAGAGGCGATGGCCGACAAGAACCAGATGATGATTGAACTGGGCGCACGGATGGTGGTTGCGTCTCTGTCGTCCAAGACGGCGACCGAGGCCCGCGGCGACCAATCGGCGTCTACTTCGGTGCTCGCCGGATGCGTGGCGAACGTCAGTGAGGCATACACCCGGGCAATAATGTGGTGCTGCGCCTACATGGGCATCGCTGACAAGAAGGTCGCCTACCAGGTGAATCAGGAGTTCGTCGAACTCACGGCTGATCCGCAGATGATCACGGCCTTGGTTGGCTTGTGGCAGCAAGGCGGCTTCGCCAAGGCAGACCTTCGGGCCTACCTACGCAAGCTGGGCCTGATTGCGCCAGAGCGTACAGACCAGCAGATCGACGGCGAACTGGAAGAGCAGGGCGATGGGCTAGGCCTGGACGACGAGGACAAACCAAATGGCGGCAAACCAAGCAATCCTTGACGCCACGATCCGGCACGCGGTCTTCCTCGAAAAGCTGAAGGCAGGGGAGGTCGGCAAGTTCGCTCCCTTCCTCAAGGAGATTGACCGGTCTATCCGCGATCGGCTCACCCAGTCGGACCTGACCGAATACAACACGAAGCGCCTGGAAGCGTTGCTGAAGGAGGTCGACAGCCTGCTGCTGGGCATCTTCGACCGCTACAGTGCGCAACTGAACCTCGACCTGGTGGACATCGCCAACTACGAGGCCGAATTTGAGGCGACCAGTCTTGCCAGGTCGGCGCCGGTTGGCGTGTCGCTGGATGTGGTCGCGCCGACGGCCGCTGCAATTCGCACCGCAGTGCTGACGAACCCGCTCAGTGTACGTGGCACCGGCGGCGGGAAGCTGCTTAAGGCCTTCATCAAGGGCTGGACAGGTGCAGAGCGTGAGCGCGTTACCGGCACCATCCGGCAGGGCTTCTTCGAAGGGCAGACGAACTTCCAGATCATTCGCAACATTCGCGGCACCAAGGCGGCAGGGTACAAAGACGGCATCCTGGCCACCACCAACCGCAATGCCAGCACGGTCGTGCACACCGCGATTCAGCATGTGTCGTCCCAGGCGCGGATGGAGGTAGCCAAGGCCAACACGGATATCGTTGAAGAGGTCCAGATGGTCGCCACGCTGGACAGCAAGACCAGCCAGCAATGCCGGTCGATGGATAAGCGCAAGTTTCCGGTGGATTCCGGCCCAAGGCCGCCGTTTCACCCGAATTGCCGTACGACGTTCGTTCTGCTGACCAAACTTAGCGAGATGTTCGCCAAAGGCGCTACCCGCGCTTCAGTGGGTGCCGATGGCGGCCAGCAGGTCAGTGCGAGCCTGGACTACTACCACTGGCTCCAGCAGCAGCCCGCTTCTTTCCAGGACGTTGCCATCGGTCCAGTACGGGCCAAGCTGTTTCGTGAAGGAGGCTTGACCGTTGAGCGATTCGCCGAGCTGCAGCTTGATCGCAACTTTGCGCCGTTGACCTTGGCTCAGATGAAGAGCTTAGAACCACTGGCTTTTGAGAGAGCAGGCATTTTATAGCCAGCTAGCGTGGCTCACGGAGCTCTCAAGCTGACCACTGTAAAAGGATTGCCCGATGGGTCCTTTCCTTGGGAAACGATCTCATCTTGCTTTATAGACTTGATTTTGTACTCATCCGAACTGCCAGGAACATATTGCTTGTTCATGTCAGGGAGTGAAATTCCACTCAGTTTCTCCAGAAGTGGAATCGGCATTTCTACATCGCCACTTTTAAAGGTCGATGGTTCGGTATGAAAGCCTGTCAGCGTAAACGTTAAGAATTGGTCGTCAGCCGTCCAGACACCTGAACCTTTTGCGAGAACTACTGCAGAAAACGGCTTGTCGGCAGCGCCGCCTGAGAACGTTAGGGTTCCGTTCACGTTGTATCGCCCGTTACGGAAATATTCAGTGATGCCGTTGAAGGCGATATTCCCGCCCGGAACTGGGTGTTGGTAGTTGCTTTCCCAGCGCCCCAGAAAGGCTGGGTTGTGCTTTGGACCTGATTCATAAAACGGGCCGTATATCGTCACAATGCCCGCGATAAAAGCAATGACTGCCGTTGCAATGACATAGCCTTTACGAGTGAAGTGTTTGATCGTTTCTAGGTTCATTTTGCGAGAACTACTCCATTAGTTGTTTGGATCCATTGATATCAGTTTACCCAATTCAGTGACCGCAGCGGTAGCAAACCATCATTCTTCCGAGCCTCGCATCTGCGGGGCTTTTTTGTGCCTGCAAAGCGGGCTTCACATACCCAAGGGGTGCCTCACAGTGGCAGAAGAAAACGAAATCGACCTGGAAAATCCGGCAATCAAGGCCGCTATCGCGACTGCCGTTGAAGCATCTGTGTCTGGTCTCAAAACCAAGAACTCGGAGCTTCTGGGCAAGCTTAAGGAAACCTCCGGCAAGCTGACCCAGTTCGAAACCCAGTTTGAGGGCATCGACATCGACGCCGTCAAAGGCCTGCTCAGTCGAGCGGGACAGGACGAAGAGACCAAGCTGCTGACGGAGGGCAAGGTGGATGAGGTCTTCAACCGCCGCACCGAGCGCCTGCGTGGCGACTACGACAAGCAGTTGAAGACGATCAGCGAGCGCGCCGAGAAGGCTGAATCCTTCGCTGCCAAGTTCCAGGGCAAAGTCCTGGGCGATTCGGTACGCGGCGCAGCACTGAAGGCCGGCGCTCTGCCGGAAGCAACAGACGACATCATCCTGCGCGCCAAAGGCGTGTTTACCCTTAACGAAGATGGCGATGCAGTCGCCGTTGATGAATCCGGCCAGGTCATCCTCGGTAAAGACGGCAAAACCCCTTTGACTCCGCTCGAATGGGCGGAATCTCTGCGCGAAAGCGCACCTCATCTGTGGCCAAGGGCTTCAGGGACATTTGCCCCGGGCGGGGGTGGCGGCAAGGCTGCATTCAAGCGCTCCGAAATGACCTCCGAGCAGAAGCGCGATTTTCAGCGCAAGCACGGCCAAACCGCATATCTCGCATTGCCCAAGTAAGGGGATTGACCCATGGCTACAACCGTTAACAGCGACCTGATCATCTACAACGATGAGGCGCAAACTGCATACCTGGAGCGTGTCCAGGACAACCTGGATGTATTTAACGCATCGTCCAACGGCGCGATGGTGCTGGACAACGAGCTGATCGAGGGTGACTTCCGCAAGCGCGCTCTCTACAAGCTGAACGGCTCCTTGGAGCACCGCGACGTCAACTCCGACGGCAAGGTAAACGCCAAGAAGATCAGCGCTGGTGAAGCTGTTGGAGTCAAAGCTCCCTGGAAGTACGGCCCGTACCAGACCACCGAAGAGGCATTCAAGCGCCGCGGTCGTCCGGTCGAGGAGTTCTCCCAGATCGTCGGCGCCGACGTCGCTGATGCTACCCTGGAAGGCTTTATCCAGTACGCAACTGCTGGCCTGCGTGCCGCCATCGGCTCCAACGCTGACATGGTGGTTTCGGCCAACATCGAAACCGATGGCAAGAAGACGCTGACTCGCGGTATGCGCAAGTTCGGCGACAAGTTCGGCCGTATTGCTCTGTGGGTCATGCACTCCAGCGCCTACTTCGACATCGTCGACGAAGCCATCACCAACAAGATCTACGAAGAAGCTGGCGTCGTGATCTACGGCGGCCTGCCGGGCACTCTGGGCAAGCCGGTACTGGTGACCGACACCGCGCCGGCGGATGTGATCTTCGGCCTGCTGCCAAACGCCGTAACCATCACCGAGTCGCAGGCGCCGGGCTTCCGTTCCTACGAAGTGAACGACGAAGAAAACCTGAGCATCGGCTACCGCGCGGAAGGCACCGTAAACATCGATGTGCTGGGTTATAGCTGGAAAGCCACCACTGGCGGTTCCAATCCAACCCTGGCTGCCGTGGGCTCCGCTGCCAACTGGGTCAAGCATGCGGGCAGCAACAAAGTCACCGCCGGCGTGATGATCACGCTGACCGCAACGCCTCCTGTTACTGGCGGTTAAGCCTCAAACTCAACGCGCGGTCAGCAATGGCCGCCTTGGAGAAACACATGGAACTGACTTACAGCAACCAGCTGAGCGGCTTCGACCCGGAGAAGCGTTACCGCAATCCGGAACACTTCGATAAGCCCGAAGCGGGTGTGACCAGCGTGCTGGTGATTGGCGATTGGCCGAGCGTGGTCAATGCATACGAAGCAGCCGGCATCGATGTGTCGGTGAAGGAAGCCAAGCGGGTGCAGATTGTTGGTGCGGGCAACCAAACCGAGCTGGAAAAGGTGATCGCGGCTTTGCGTGCTGAGCATGGATCGATCCAGATCCTTGTTGACGGCCTGGAAGCTGGCGAAATCCATCGTCCAGAGTCCGGCGACCTGGCGTTGCGCTTGTATGAAGTGCTGGGCGCCATCCATGCTTCGGTTGGTGAGTTGACCACAGAACGTGACGGCCTGACCCTGACCGTCGACACGCTGCGCGGCGAGGTTGAAGCACTGAAGCAGGCTGCCCTCACGCCGTCGGCAGATGAGGCTGGTGAAATCGCGGCGCTGAAAGCAAAGCTCGATGAGGCCAAGGTCCAGTACCGGGCCAACGCCTCGAAAGAATCCCTGGAAAGGCTCGTCGCAAAGTTGAGTGCCTAATACGACCGAGCTGTAGGCAAGGCTAATAAAGGACTAAGCAAAAGCTTCGTGAGTTCTTCAGAAATCTACTAAATCAGGCGTGATTCAGGTAGGTTTTAACTTCTGACCTTCACCGAATCTATGGAGTGGATAATGATGAGCGAAAATGGAGAGCTAGATCCTGAGCTTCACGAGCAAATAAAGAAATTCAGTAGTGCCGGAGATATGCTAGCTGAGTCAGGCCGCTATGAGGCAGCGGTGACTGAATATAACAAGGCCTGGGAAATGATCCCTTCACCCAAAAACGATTGGGAGGCCGCTACTTGGATTCTGGCGGCCATAGCTGATGCTTGTTTCTTGTCAGGATTCAAAACCTCTGCTCGCGAAGCTTTGCAGTACGCAATGACCTGCCCTGGCGGTCTCGGAAATCCATTTTTGCATCTGCGCCTTGGGCAGGTTTTGTTTGATGAAGGTCAAGAAGACTCTGCAGCAGACGAGTTGATGCGAGCATACATGGGGGCTGGCCCAGAGATTTTCGCAACTGAAGATGCTCGATACCTAATCTTTCTCAAAACACGTGCTGATCTTTGAAGTTCTTTAACTACTAGGCTGACCATCTCTCTACCGCACTGAGCCTGTCTAGCGCTCTAGGCACTCCATCATGCGCGCAATTGGTCTAATGACTTAGTCCGTAAAGCGTGCAGGCGGTCTAAACCCATTCAGCGAGTAAACGCATGACACTAATCATCGAGGACGGCACCGGCAAGCCTGACGCCGAAAGCTACGCGAGCGCCGAGGACCTGGCCTTGTATGCCGTGAAGTTCGGCGCGGTCATTCCCGTAGGCGTTCCGGAGCAGGAAGCGCTGCTGCGCCGGGCCGCCTTGGCAATGGATGGCATGACTTGGAAGGGGCGTAAAACGAACAGCGAGCAGGCACTGTCCTGGCCGCGCCGGCAAGTGCTGCTGGATCAGGAGATCAAGCCGAACAGCTACCTGCCGGCGCGCATTCAGTACGGCCAGATGGCCCTGGCCGCTGAGATCCATCAGGACGATATCGACCCGGTGGAGAAGCGTAAAGGCGCTGTTTTGCTGGATCGTGTTGAGGGAGCGGTGACGCGGCAGTACGCGGCTATCCCGTCCACCAGCAGCCGACTGCTGCCGGCGGCGCCGGATCGACCAAGTGCTACGCAGTTCGCGGATTACTTGCAGAAGCGGGGGTTATTCGCAGTGAGGGTCTAGTCGTTTATCAGCGGATGCATCAGTAAGTGCTGGAACTCTAGCTCGATGGCATCCTTCCCTCTACCGATTACCGCGGCGGTCTTGCTTACTTTAGAAAAGTCGAAGTCTTCGCCATATGGCACCTTCTCAGCTGATGCCTTATCTGCGATATCACCGTAACCTGCGGCCCCCAACGATTCTTTGACCAATTTTCTCATTGCAACTTTGTGGTACAGATCGCCATAACGCTCTACCGGTGCGCTGGCGTTCGTCAAAAGTTCGTTACCAATCTGTGCGTAATTCATCGTTCTTCCTTGGATGGCTCGATATGACATTTTATGGCGATTTGGCCATGGTGGGTCTGGAGATGATTACAGAGTTCGGCCAGTCTGTAACCATCAGCAAGACGGAGCCGGGCGTGTACGACCCGGATACGGGCGGTGAAGCGCCAGGCGCCACTGTCGAACAGATCGCCCAGGGCATCCTGCTCGACTTCACCGGTATCGAATTCCAGAACAACAGCCTCATCAGGCAGGGCGACAAGAAGCTCAAGATCGCTGCTCAGGGTTTGACCTGGGTGCCGGGTCTGCTCGACAAAGTGGTCGCCCAGGGCCGCACCTGGTCAGTCGTGCCGCCGCTGAAAGAGGTCAACCCGGCCGGCACGCCGATCCTGTATGAGCTGCAGGTGCGGTCATGACGAACAAGTACGCGAGCATGAACGGTAGCTTCGCCGAGAACATTCGTGATTTCGCGGAGCGGGCGAAAGGTGGCATAGACGCGACCATCCGCGAGATCGTGATCGAGATCGGCAGCAGCGTTATCCGCATGTCACCGGTGGGCAATCCAGAGATCTGGGCTGCGAACGTCGTTCACCGACAGGCAAACAAGCGAGCCGCCGATGACTATGACTTCAAGGTCGCGGTGCGCAACACGATCATCAACCTCAACGAATCGAACTTCACCAAAGCCGGCAAGCTGCGAAAGGGCGTGAAGTACGCCAAGCCCCTGACCAAGACCGAGCGCGACCAGAACTTCAACGTGAACGGTTTGGTGGCAGGCAAGGGCTACGTTGGCGGGCGGTTTCGCGGGAACTGGCAGTTTTCAATTGATGTGCCGGCCGAGGGAGTGCTTGATCAGATTGATGTCGGCGGTAACGACAGCATCGCTGTGCTTAAGGCGCAGGTTCAAACCCTGACCGCGGGGCAGACGGCGTACATCGTGAATAATCTTCCTTACGGCATCGCACTAGAATATGGACACAGCACACAGGCGCCATCCGGGATGATTCGGGTCACGCTGTCTCAGTTCCAGAAAACTGTCGATGACGCCATCAGGAATAACCAAGTATGAGCCACGCCATCATCGCATCGATCTATGAGGCAAAGCTGCTCGCCTGGAGCAAGGCGCGTGCGGAGCCCATCAAGGTCGTGTTCGAAAACACTCAGTACGACCCGGCGGACGGCGAGACCTATCTGCGGGCGTTCATGCTCCCAGGCGATACAGCCAGCAGCACGCTCGCCGGCGACCATCGAGCATTCATCGGCGTTTACCAGGTCAGCATTGTGGCTCCGGCCAATACCGGCAAGACCAAGACGAACCCACTTGTGGCTGAGTTGACCAAGCTGTTCCCGCTTTATGTGCGAGACTCAAAGGCAGGCCTCACCGTCGTTACGATGTCGCCAGTTGATCCTGGCCCAGGCATCACAGACCCGCCGACTTACACGGTGCCGGTGTCGTTCGAGTACCGAGCCGACACCGCCTGATCCTAGACGGTAGAATCCATTCATGAATTGGTTTGGGAATACCTGTGATGGACGAAATCAGGAAGCAGCGGCTTCAGTATCT
Source organism: Pseudomonas sp. Xaverov 83 (assembly GCF_019352905.1). Lineage (NCBI taxonomy): Bacteria > Pseudomonadati > Pseudomonadota > Gammaproteobacteria > Pseudomonadales > Pseudomonadaceae > Pseudomonas > Pseudomonas sp. Xaverov 83. Next base: position 64,975 of record NZ_JAAAFU010000096.1, read on the forward strand.
AGGTGAGTGGGTAGAGGGCCACTGCTATAGGAATCGCGAAGAAATCGCTTTGAGCGAACGGTGTCTATGCGTCGGATGCGGTCTCTGGCTCGTGCCAACTGACATTCTTAAGTGGTACGAGGATAAGCATGCCTGCTGCCCAAGCTGTGGCCTTACCGGTGTGGTCGTAGGCTCGAAATCCGGTATCCCTTTGGACGAGGTCCGAAGCAATATGGAAGTCAATTAGCAACAAACACATAGCCCGTTGGGCAAACCCCGAAACCCGCCTCTGTGCGGGTTTTGTCATTTCTGAAAAGAGGAAACACCCATGCAAATGCCCAACGGCGCCACCCTTGAGATCGCGTCCATCTACGGCACGGCGATCCCATTCACCGCCCTGACCAACGCCAATCCGGCCGTTGCTACCGCTGCGGCGCACGGCCTGGCCGAGGGCGACATCATTGCCGTAAATTCTGGCTGGACCCGCCTGGATGGTCGCGGCGTTCGAGTTGGGGAGATCGCCAGCGGCACGTTCGCGCTGGAGAGCGTCAATACGACCAGCATTCAACAGTATCCCGCAGGCTCGGGGATTGGTTCCGTTCGCGAGGTGACGGCCTTCACCGAGATCTCGCAGATTACTGAGATGAATTCCAGTGGTGGTGATCAGCAGTTCCTGACCTTCGGCTTTCTGGCTGACGATGATGATCGCCAGATGCCGACCACAAAGAACCCGATCACGCTAACCTTCACCGTCGCCGACGATCCGTCCAAGCCATATGTGGCCGTCTGTGAGGCGGCGGACGATGATAAGCAGGCTCGGTTGCTTCGCCTGAACCTGCCAGGCGGTAGCAGTATTATCTACAACGGCTACGTGTCCATCACGTCGACCCCGACCATGTCCCGTAACAACCTGATGACCCGTGTTATCAGCCTGGCGCTGACCGGCCGTCCAACCCGTTACGCGGCCACGGTGTAATCCATGGCCAAGTTCAAATTGATCCAGAAGCCGACCTTCAAGGCGCCGGTGATGATCCAGCGGGCCGGGTATAACGCCGAAAAGGTGGAGTTCGAGTTCAAGTACCTGGACCGCACAGCGCTCGCTGAGCTGTACACCGGTTGGAACGAGCGGCACGACGAGCTGGGCAAGCAGGTCGGGGATATGGACCTCAAAGCTTTCACCGCCGCCCAGATCGCCCTGCAAGCTGACCAACTGCTGGATGTGGTGGTGGGCTGGGATATCGAAGAGGAATTCACGCCTGAGAACGTGCGCATCCTCGTGAATTCGATCAACTCGGCGCCGAAGGCAGTTCTGAACGCGTACGCCGAGGCTTTTAGCGAGGCCCGCTTGGGAAACTCCTAAGCGCCTCCCGCGCGCTGTATGAGCCAGGGCCATCAGATGCAGACCTGATGGCCTTCGGTTTATCGCGCCAGGACATCCCGGACAAGGAAGTCGGAATCTGGCCTGACAACTGGGACGCCTTCAAGGTCTTCGAGGCCATGAGCACCCAGTGGCGCACAGGCGCGTGCGGCGCAACAGGTATGGACTACAGCGTTCTCTCCGGGGTGATTCGGATGTGTGGCGTGCCGATCAACCGGCGACAAACCATTTTCAGCGACTTCCGGCGGATGGAGGCTGAAGCCCTGCAGGTGATGGCGGAACAGAGAGAAACCAAATGAGCACGAACTTCGCCTCCCTGGGCATTGCGGTTGAGTCGTCGCAGGCCGCAAAGGCTGCTGACGATCTGGATAAGCTGGTCGATTCGGCTGAAGGTGCCCAAAAGGCTATTGATGACCTTGGCAAAACCGGCGAAGGCCTGGCCAACACCGGCAAGAAGGTTTCCCAGGCCGAAGCGGATGTTGCTCAAAGCATCGACAAATCCACGGCGGCCAGAGATCGGCAGGCCGGGGCAAGCCAGCGAACCGGCGCTACGGCCACCGCTGAAATTGCTGTTATCAAGCAACTGCAGAACGCCATGGAGGGCAATCTCAGCAGCATTGAGCAGGTTATCCAGGCCGAAGGTTCGCTTGAGCGGGCCCGTAAAACCGGGATGGTAGAAGCTGCCGATCAGGTCAAATATCAGGAGAAGATCACCGCCGCCTTCGACAAGCTGGAAAAGGCTGAAGCGAAAGAGCTGGCACAGAAGCAACGACTGATTGAGGCAGAAGGTCGACGCATCGAAGCACTGAAGCGCACCGTTAACGGCATTGATCCGGTCACTGCCAAGCTGGCGAAACTGGAGGAGCGGGAGCGTGCGCTTAACGAGCTCCATAGAATTGGCGAGAAGGACGCTACAGAATACAACGAAGCTCTTGCCAGGATCGGCAAGGACCGGGCCGGCCTGAACGAGGCCACCAGCGCATTCGACAAACTGAAACTTGGCACCCGCCAAGCTCAAGAAAACGTCATGCAACTCGCCAATGCCCTGCAATCAGGTGATCTTGGGAGCGGGGCGCGCGCCATTGCTCAGTTGGGTGCTGGCGCGGGGGCTTCCGCGAAGAGCATGGCCAGCATGTTGATTCCGGCTGGCCTTCTGGTCGCTGTAATCGGGTCACTGGGCTACGCCTACTTCGATGCGATGAAGCAGGCACGCGAGTTCAATGCCGCGATCAATGGCGGTACGAATGGTGCAGGGCAGACCATCGCCAGCCTGAAGGACATGGCCGACGGCGCCGGGCGCGTCACCGGCAACCTGTCCGGGGCGCGCGAGGCTGTCGTTTCGCTTGCATCCGGAGCAGCTACCAGCGGTACGCAGATGCGTAATCTGGCTGAAGCTGCAGCGGCCGTGAGTGAAGTAACAGGGCAGGGCGCCGGCGAGCTTGCCAAGTCCTTTGCCACTGCTGGCGAGACGGCCACCGAAGCGGCAGGCAAGATCAGCAGTCAGTACGGGCTGCTGACACTTGAGCAGTACCAGGTGATCAAAGGGCTGGATGATCAAGGTGAAAGTCAGCGCGCTTTGGATGTTCTCAGCGAAGATTTGAATCAGGCCGCCTTAACGCGACTGAAGACCTACCGCGAGTCGCTCTCTGACGTTGAGCGCGACTGGGACAACATCAAGAACGCCATCAAGGGCGCGTACGCGGAAGTCCGGTCGGAGATCTTTCCCGACCTGGCCAAGCAGATCGAGATCACCCAGCGCGTGCTGGACACGCGCAGGGGCGGCGGCGTCGCTGGCGCAATTTCCAATGGGCTGAGCTCGTTGAATACGGCGCTTGGCCTTGGCACTGGCGAGCACGACGATTCCTCGGCTGCGCTTGAGGCAAAACTTGCTGGACTTAAAGCCAGGCAGGCGGCCAGTTCCAACCTGGCGGTTACCACCGGTGAAAGCACCGACGCGAACCAGAAGGCCATTGAGGCTCAGCGGGCGCTGGATGCGCAGCTCGATAACGTCAACCCTTTGGCCAAGCGTCAGGCGGGCCTGAAAAAGCTCAACGATCAGTTTCGTGCGCTATATGAGAATGCCGAGAAAACCGGACAGAAATCGCCGCTTCTTGATGGTGTCAGCTTCGATGGTAACAAGTTCGCCGGCGGCGCCTATGACACGCTGCTGAAGGGGCTCCAGGAAAAGAATAAAGACCCGAAAGCAGCCGGCACTCAGGTCGACCTCACTAGCTTCAACAACGCCAAGAACAACCTTGCAGCGATCGTTGACGAGTACAAAAACACCCAGAAGCGACTGGACGCCGCGGAGAAGGCCGGGCTCATTTCTCAGGCCGATTACGCGCTGAAGCGTGAAGCCCTGATCGGCAACCAGCGCGACGAGGTGACCGCAGCCTATGAGGCCGAGATTGCCGCGCTGGAGGCCGTCAAAGGCAAGAAGGCCACGACTGCTGCCCAGAGCATCCAGTTGGACCAGAAGATCGCTGACGCGCGCGCAGGGATGGTCAAGGCGCAGAAGGAGGCCGACAGCCAGCTTGAGGTGTTGGCCACCAACGAGACAGGGCGCCTGGCGAAGCAGGAGCTCTCGATCACCACCTACGTGCAGGCCCTGGCTCAGCAGCAACGAGCCTTGGAGCTTGCCGGTCAGCGCGCGGTTCTCGGCGTAGGCCAGGGTGACCGCCAGAACGCACTCAACGGCGAACTGAACAGCCAGCAAGACCGGTTTGCTCAGCAGTCGCTGGAGCTGGCCAACCAGAAATCCGACCCGTCGCGCAACATGTCTGAGGAGGAGTTCAATCGTAAGTCGCAGGCACTCGCAGATGCGAACAAGGCGGCGACCGACCAGATCCGGCAGAACTACGCGGATGTGGAGGCTGCCCAAGGCGACTGGACGAAGGGCGCCACGTCGGCCTGGGACAACTATTTGGATTCGGCGAAGAACATTGCCGGCCAGACCAAAAGCCTGTTCGGCAATGCCTTCAGCAGTATGGAGGACGCGGTCGTCAACTTCGCATTGACCGGCAAAGCATCGTTCTCGGACTTCGCCAAGTCGATCCTTGCGGACATGGCGCGCATTGCTACCCGCCAGGCGAGTTCGGCATTGCTGAGCAGCTTGGTTGGCGCAACGGCCAGCTACTTCACGGGAAGTGCCTCCACTCCGACTTCTGCCGGGTCAACCCAGGCGGGCTACACCGGCGTCGACTTCTCTGGTTACAGGGCTGCCGGCGGGCCGGTCGATCCAAATTCTCTCTACCAGGTAAACGAACTTGGCCCTGAGCTTTACAACGAGGGCGGGAAGTCCTACCTGATGACCGGCGCCAATGGCGGGAGCGTGACGCCGCTTACTGCTGGTGGCGGGCCTGGGATGGCAGGCATGACTGGCCGCGGGAGCGGCGGGACCTCGGTCAGCCTCACCATGCCCATCATGGTCATGACGGACGAGGAGTCTGGCAAGTCAGATGGTGACGAACTCGACACGGAGCTGTTCCAGCGAAACATGCAGGAGCGGATGCGCATCGTTGCGAAAGAAGAGATCGCCAAGTCTTGGCGCCAAGGCGGCGTGAGCAGCCGAAACGTAAAAGGATGATTTATGGCAATCGAGCGATTTACCTGGGCCACTGAAAAGGGCGTCGAGGGTGATATCAAGCAGCGCGTACGCACGAAGCAGTTTGCCGACAGCTACGCGCAGTCGACCGAGGACGGGATCAACAACAAATCCCAGTCTTGGCCGGTCACCTTCACCGGCATGAAGAGCCGCATCAAGGACATCATGGACTTCATCGACCGGCACAAGGGCGCAAAGGGCTTCCTCTGGGAGCCGCCTCTGGGCGACTTGGGCCTCTACAAGTGCAACGGCTACAAACCCGCGCATCGCGGTGGCCAGGTCTACGCAATCACGGCGACCTTCGAACAAACCTTTCACCCCTGAGATAACCACCCATGGCACTGATCACGGACATCCAGAAACTGGAGCCCGGCGCCGAAATTCGCCTGTTCGAAATTGACGGGACCGAGTACGGCGCGGATTACCTGCGCTTCCACGGTCACGCCATCCCGCACACGCCCGAGGAGCTGCTGGCCTACGAGCATTCGGAGGAGGACCTGCCGGCCAAGTCGATTTGGTGGCAGGGCGCCGAGTACGCTGCATGGCCCGTGCAGATCGAAGGAATCGGCTCCAACAGCGACGGCACGGCCACCAGGCCGACGTTCGCCGCCGGCAACATCAATGGGCGGGTCACCGCGCTATGCCTGGCCTTCGAGGACCTGCTGAAGTTCAAGCTGACTGTCCGTGAGACCCTGGCGCAGTACCTGGACGCCGCGAACTTTCCCGAAGGCAACCCGACTGCTGACCCGACTCAGGAAGGGCTGGAGATCTGGTATATCGACCAGAAAACCAGCGAGGACGGCGAGGCCGTGGTCTGGGAGTTGTCCTCGCCTGGCGAGATCGATAACCACGGATTGCCCGGGCGCCAGATGACGACACTGTGCCATTGGGCCATGACCAATGGTTACCGAGGGCCGGACTGCGGCTACACCGGCGCCGCCATGTTCGATGACGAGGACAACCCCACGGATGACCCGGCCAAGGATCAGTGCAAGGGCTGTCTGTCGTCCTGCAAGTTGCGCATGGGCGAAAACGAAGAGCTGGGTCACGGGGGGTTTCCCGCTGTGTCCCTCATTACCCGGAGCTGACCATGCGCAAGCACATCATTGCGGCGATCCAGGCGCACGCGGCCGTGCAGTACCCGAAAGAGTGCTGCGGCCTGTTGCTCGCCATTGGCAAAGCGCAGAAGTACTTCCCGTGCAGGAACATCGCTACGGAGCCGAACGAAGAGTTCCGCCTCGATCCAGAGGACTACGCCGCGGCGGAAGACCTGGGCGAAGTCATTGGCATTGTCCATTCGCACCCGGACGCCACCAGCCGGCCGTCACCGCACGACCTGGCCATGTGCGAGGCCACGGCCTTGCCCTGGCACATTCTGTCGTGGCCCGAGGGAGACCTGCGCACGATCACACCAACCGGCAGCACGTCGCTGCTCAAGCGTCCGTTCGTGCATGGAGCCTGGGACTGCTGGCAGGTCTGCGCTGACTGGTACCAGCGTGAATGGGGGCTTGAGTTCGAAGCCTTTCAGCGCGTCGATGGCTGGTGGGAGAGGGCGGAGAACGCCAGCCTGTACGAGCAGCACTACGAGGCCGCCGGCTTTGTTCGCGTCGACCGGCCGCAGCGCGGCGACCTGATCGTCATGCATGTGGGCCGGACGGTTCACCCGAACCACGCTGGGATTTACCTGGGCACTGATACTGCGCTACCCGACGAAGAGTCAGGCACTTTCGGCCCTGGGCCGTTCCTGCTGCATCACCTATACGGCAGGCCTTCCGAAATCATAGTTTTTGGCGGTCCGTGGCATGACAGAACGCGCCTGATTCTCAGGCATAAAAATGCAAAACAACCATGACGCGGCCGGGCCGCTGGAGCAGGGCATGCAAACCTCGCAACGCTACATGCTGACCATTTACGACCTTTTCACCATTACCGACCCTGGTATCTGCGGCGCTGAAGCCGAAGTCGCCATTCTGGATGATGGTATGGAGGTTGATCGCGTGAAATTCTCCGGAAAGTGCCAGAGTAAGGGCGGCTACAGTCGCAGCTACTATGGCAAGCCAGGGCTAGAAGCGGCGCTTGTCTCTGGGCCTGGCAGAATTGATTTCGGTTTGGCGCGGACGGTCGCTATCTAGGTTCTTCGCTGCCGCCCATAAAATCATCGGTTCCAAGCCTGTGCGATCCATACTTCACAGTGTGACCATCACCCAAGCGCTCAGCCTCGACCTCTGCGACAGGTTTGTCGGCGTAGATGTCAATAAAGCTCCAGGGAGCATTACGGCCCACTGCCCATCCCAGTACCCACCCAGGCATGTCTGGGTCTGCAGGTAGATTCTTTGCGAGGCTTCTGATTGACATGCCCTATCCCTGGCTGCTGTATATGAAGGCGCAAAGCTACTACGGCTGAATCCAATCCCGTTACTGGGTTTGCGTCCAGGCTGGATGGGTGGACAGGGGGCTTTCCATCGCTCTGCTGTATAGTGCTAAAGTGCCATCTTTTGCTAGGAGCACTGAAATGGTCAGCGGAACTTTGCTGCGGGTTGCCACGGAGATTGAAATTGCGAGCCTTCAAAATCTGTTAGAGCAAGACACCAACAACAGTATTCGGGCGGTGCGCAATGGATCTGAAGTTCTGGGCGAAACTGTGCTTGCGATCTTGCATGGTGGCAAATATGCCGGTTTCTGCACGTTCAGAGCTGGCGGCAATGAAATCTTCCCACTAGTTGTCTTCGGCCCATTTCGCGGAATCGGGGTAGGCTTCTCCGCTATGCAGCAGCTGATCGGGATGTTGCGGAAGGACGGGATCCGAGACGTGAGCATTGAGGTGCTACCAGGGGCCGAAGCTTTCTGGAAGAAGGTATTTGCCGGCTTCCCAGAGACAGCTCACTTTGGTGGAAAGAACTTTACATACGCCATTTAATGTTTCACTTAGGAAGCCCAGCCCCGCGCTGGGCTTTTTGCATCTGCTCGCCCCAGTGCTACAGTCCCGCCAAACCAACGAGGGAAACAAGCGTTCAATGAATCATGAACTCTGGCTTGAGCCCGACGGGTGTCAAACATTTTGTCTTGCTGGCCCTTACGGAGAAGATGCGCGCGGGCTGCTGGAACCAATGTCAAAACTCATTTGGCAGGTCGAAGCCTCCAGTTATTTTGAAGCAATGAGCAAATACTATTCGTACATGGACTGGGGAGATTACACGACCGAATTTCCTGAGCATGACAAGACCTCATATAAGGATCTTGGCTGGGAGTGAGAAAAGCTCAGTCGATCGCACTCCATCCACGCTGGATGCCTGGCCAGCCTGTTGTCTCCTGATGACGATAAGACCTGATTTGCTCCGATTAAGGTTGATGGTAGATTGCCGCCATCTACATGGAGGGTTTTGAGTGAAACTTAAGATAATCGCTTTGATGATAGGGCTCGCTTTGATTTCTGGATGCGCGAATCAACAGCCCGTTCCGAGAATACCGTTCCCAAGTGCCGAGTATGAGGCACTGCCGACTACCGGCACGGGGACGATCGAAGGGCAGGCTTTCTTGAAAACCGTCGGCGGCGATGTGAAGTACGGGGCAGGCTCAGAGGTTTATTTGGTTCCAATCACCAGCTACTCTGAGCAGTGGTACGACGTCTCCTACAGGCAGCAAAAGCCTTTTGCTGTAAGTGACCCGCGGCAGGCCAAGTTTGTTCGTATGGTTCGTGCGGACGGCAACGGCAACTTCAAGTTTGAAGAGGTGCCACCTGGCAAGTACTTCATCCGAGCCGACGTCTTTTGGAAGGCGCCTTCTCCATACGGCGGCCTATCTCAGCAGGGTGGCTCTATGGCAAATCGCATAGAGGTATCCAACGGAAAGCTAACGCGGGTAATTATCACGCGATAGAATTTGTGGGATAAAGCTTAAAGCCCAGCCCGGCGCTGGGCTTTTTGCATCCTCCCCTCAGTGCTAGAGTCCCGCGAAACCAAAGAGGGAACGACATGCGAATTTTGATAGCGGCGGTAGCGGTGGCGATTCTGGCGGGGTGCATGGCTCCGACGATGAACGAGGCTCGCCAGGAAGGTCCTTACAAGGTGCTGACCTCGCAGAAGTCCGACGCCGCGCTGGCCAAATGCGTTCAGTACGAATGGCAGAACCAGCCAATCTTCGGCGGCGCGCCGGGGGCCACACTTCAGCCAGGGCGCGACACCGGATATACGGTGTTCACTGAGGGCTCCCAGTACTTCGTTGATATTCAGCCCAAGGGCTCGGGTTCCGAGGCGAAATACTATGTGGTGGTCGGTAACTGGATCGCCAATAAAAGGCTTACCGCGCTGCAAGGCTGTCTGTAGCGGCGCATCAAATTGTTCAAGGCTCGCTTCGGCGGGCTTTTTTATTGCCTGGAGAAAAAGCACATGGCGGCACTTGCCATCAATTATCAGCCTATGACCACGATCCTGCTCTATGGCCAGCTCCGGCAGTTTGGTCGGTCCTTCCGGATGGCAGTGAGGACACCGGCCGAGGCCGTCAAGGCCCTGTGTGTGCAAATACCGGGTTTCGAGCGCTTCCTGTCCAATGCCAAATCCCGGGGTATCGAGTTCGCCGTATTTCGCGGGGCTACGAACCTGGCAGAAAAGGAACTGGGGTTTGTCGGCGAAGGGGATATCCGAATTGCACCTGTCATCACTGGCAGCAAACGCGCAGGGGCACTCCAAACCATCATCGGGGCTGTGCTGATCGTTGTCGGCGCGGTGATTACCGGAGGCACCTTCGGCGCAGGCGCTCCGTTTGGTTCGGCCTTGATCATGATGGGGGGATCGATGGTGCTGGGTGGCGTAATTCAAATGCTCAGCCCCCAGGCCGGCGGACTTAAGACCAGCGCTGCGCCGGAGAACACACCCGGCTACGCCTTCGGCAGCGCCAAGAACACAACGGCCTCCGGCAATTCTGTGTCGCTGTGTGCAGGCCGCCGGCGCTGGGGTGGCGCGATCATCAGTGCCGCCATTTACGCCGAAGATCAAATGTAGCCAACACCTGAAGCACCGCAGCCGCCCATGAGGCGGTTTTTTATTGCCTGGAGAAAAGCATGGGCGCAGCACGCAAGATTGATATCCACGGCGCCAAGGGCGGCGAAGAAAAGCCAAAAACGCCAACGGAAGCCCCGGACAGTCTGCGCTCGGTGGCCATAGCCAAAATGCTGATCGCTATCGGTGAGGGTGAATTCGAAGGCACGCCTACGGCGCGTGACATTTATCTCGACAACACCCCGCTGCAAGACCCTCAGGGCAACATGAACTTCCCGAACGTGAAGTGGGAATGGCGCACCGGTGCGGTGGATCAGACCTATATCCAGGGGATTCCATCGGTCGAGAACGAGACCACGATTGGCACCGAGTTGCGTAGCGGCACGCCATGGGTCAAGTCCATCAACAACATCCAGCTTTCTGCTGTGCGCGTGCGCTTTTCTTGGCCGGCCCTCCAGTCAGTGGATGCCGGCGGCAACATCAACGGGTACCGGATTGAGTACAAGGTTGAACTGGCAACCGACGGCGGCGCCTACCAGCAGGTGCTGAGCGAAGCTGTCGATGGTAAGACCACCACCGTGTACGAGCGCACCCGCCGTATTGACCTTCCCAAGGCAGTGTCCGGCTGGCTTTTGCGTATTACCCGGATCACGCTGAACCAGAACAACAACAAAATCTCAGACACGATGCAGATCGCCGGCTTCACTGAGGTGATCGACGCGAAGCTGCGGTATCCAAACACCGCGTTGTTGTACATCGAATTTTCCGCTGAGCAGTTCCGCAGTATCCCGGCAGTCACCATTGATTGCGACGGCCGCAAGTGGCAGGTGCCGAGCAATTACGACCCTCGATCGCGCAGCTACTCTGGCATTTGGGATGGCACATTCAAGGAGGCATGGACCGACAACCCTGTCTGGCATACCTATGGCCTCACCACGAACGACCGCTTCGGCCTCGGCCGCCGTATCAAGCCGTGGATGGTCGATAAGTGGGAGCTGTACCGCATCTCGCAGTATTGCGACCAACTGGTACCGGATGGGAAGGGCGGAATGGAGCCGCGCTTTATTTGCAACCTGAACTTACAGAGCAAGGCTGATGCCTGGTCGCTACTGCGCGATATCTCGGCGATCTACCGGGGCATGACCTATTGGGCCCAAGGCCAAGTATTCACGCTGTCGGATATGCCGCGCGCCACCGACTTCGACTTCGCCTACACCCGGGCGAACGTTATTGATGGCAAGTTCACCTATTCCAGCGCGTCGGAGCGCACCCGCTACAGTCGGGCGCTGGTCAGCTACGACAACCCGCTGAACAACTACGACACCGACGTCACGGCCGTGACAGACCAGAAGCTGCAGCGGCGCTACGGCGACAACCCGCTGGAGATCAGCGCCATCGGCTGCACGCGTGAGTCGGAGGCGCAGCGCCGCGGTAAGTGGGCGCTGCTCACCAACTCCAAGGACCGGGCTGTCACCTTCAAGGTGGGCCTCGACGGGCGAATTCCGCTTCCTGGCTACGTAATTCCGATCGCGGACGAGCTGCTGGCTGGCCGGCCCGTGGGCGGGCGCATCTCGGCGGTGAACGGAAAGGTCATCACCTTGGATCGCGACACCCAGGCCAAGCCCGGTGACCGGCTGATCCTCAACCTGCCTGACGGCAAATGCGAGGGGCGCACCGTGCAACTGGTCAGTGGTCGCCAGGTCACGGTCACCACGGCGTACTCCGTGGCGCCTGAGCGGGAACTGGTGTGGGCTCTGGACGCTGACGACCTGGCCATCCCGCTGTACCGGGTGACCAGCGTTTCCCGGCCTGAGCCTGGCGTGTTCGAAATCTCGGCCGTGCAGTACGACCCGAGCAAGTTCGCTCACATCGATACCGGCGCCCGGCTGGAAGAGCGGCCCATCAGCGTTATCCCGATCACCGTGGTTCCGGCACCGGCCAGCGTCACGCTGACATCCAGCTACGCCGTGAATCAGGGCATTGCCATCAGCACCATGAACATCTCGTGGCCCGCGGTGAGCGGTGCGATCGCCTACGACGTGGAGTGGCGCAAGGACAGCGGCAACTGGATCAAGGTGCAGCGCACCGGCTCGACCAGCGTCGACGTCACTGGCATCTACTCGGGCGCCTACGTGGCCCGTGTACGCTCGGTGAGTGCGTTCGAAATCTCGTCGATCTGGAAAAGCTCCAACCTGACCAACCTGGAAGGGAAGGTCGGTCTTCCGCCGGCGGTGGCGTTCCTGACCACCACCAGCGAACTGTTCGGCATCAGCATCAAGTGGGCTTTCCCACCTGGCGCAGAGGATACCCAGCGCACTGAACTGTGGTATGGCCCTGCAAACGATCTGGGTGCCGCTACCAAACTAGCCGACCTGGCATATCCGCAGGCCGACTACCGCATGCAGCAACTGCTGGCGGGCGCCACGCTGTTCTTCTGGGCGCGCCTGGTGGACCGTACCGGCAACGTCGGGCCGTTCTATCCGGTTGTCGGCGGTGTGTTTGGGCAGGCCAGTTCGGATGCAACACCGCTTTTGCAGATACTCACCGGCAAGGTTACAAAAACTCAACTCGGTCAGGACATCATCGCCGAGCTCGATGGCCTTCAGGACCAGATTGACGAACTGGATGCCCTAGGCGGTTATGTTCCCACCCAGGTCTACCTGAAAGGGCAGATGGTGGTGGAGGCGGATCGCATCTACCAGGCGAAGGTGCAGGTTCCTGTCAACAACCCGCCGCCCAACACCACTTACTGGCTGGACGTGGGTCAATCGGTGGAGACAGTCAGTGGACTGGCCCAGCAGGTCAACACCAACACCACCGACATTACCGAACTGGACGGCTTGGTTACCGCCCAGGCCAGCACCACCAATGCATTGCGGGCATCTGCTCGTGGTGACAGCGGAAGCGGAGCAAAGGCTGATGCGCTCAAGGGCTGGGCCAGCACCGCGGCCATCGTCCAAGAGAGCAAAGTCCGGGCTACAGCGATCGAGGCCGAAGCGACTAAGACTACCCAGTTGCAAGCTACAGTCGGTCAGAACACCTCTGCCATTCAGGAAACGTCTTCAGCGCTGGCCAACACTAACGGCCAATTGTCGACGCTCTGGTCGGTGAAGATGGAAACCACCGCCGGCGGGCAGAAGTACGCCGCCTCGTTTGGTATCGGCCTGCAGGTCGACCCATCCGGGGTGTCGTCGCAGTTCGTGGTCAGGGCTGACACGTTCATGCTGCTTAACCTGGCTAACGGCACGCCTGTGTCTCCGTTCTCCGTTACTGGCGGGCAGACCTTCATCCGCTCCGCTTTCATTCAGGACGGGACGATTACCAACGCCAAGATCGGCAACTACATCCAATCAAACAATTACGTGGCGGGCACTTCTGGTTGGAAACTTTTCTTTGATGGGACCTTTGAAATTAACGGGGTGGTGCCCGGGCAGGGTAGATCAATTATGACCAACAGATCATTGAGGTTCTGGGATGTAAACAATATCAAGCGCGTTCAAATTGGAGATCTCACCGAATGAGTGCGGGGATGAGACTTTGGGGTCCGACAGGTGCGCTCGAACTGGATGAGACATCTTTTACAGTTCGCGTAATACTTTCGGTGCTAGTGACAAGGCCGGCTCTTGCCGAATATCTCGATGTAAGTGTGTCTGGCGCAGACCCAGCGACATGCAATGCAGTGGTCATACCTATTGGATCATACACTGACCCCAACAATAACTCTCAGGATGCATACAGTCGTCAGTTTGAGCCGCAGGTCTTGAATAATGTAGTTAGGGTTTGGTTTAGAAATCGAGCCCTATCATCTGCTGATGTTCCGGCAATTGCCTTGGGCACGCAGCGGTTGTTGGTCATGAGGTATAGGTGAATGTCATATGGCTTGCAGTTTGTAAATAACAGTGACGTTGTAACACTTGACTCTGAATTTTCAAGGCTTGTCGTTTTGAGTCGAGGTCGGTGGTCCGCTGCTGGTGATCAGGCCACAGTGAGCTTCCCGGTTACGATAACCTCCGCTGAGCCACCACTCGTATTTTTAAGGCCCGACTCCACTACTACAATAAGTTTTTGCCGAATCATTGGTTCGGCAGGTGCTTGGACAGGATTTTATACGAGGGTTTCAGGTGCGGGGAGTTACTTCTGCGCTGCATTCAAGGCCAGCCCAGTGTCAGATTATGGACTTAAACTATGGGGCGCGGATGCGACACTATTGTTTGATAGTGGCAATCCCTGCGCTCAATTCACGAGGGCAATATCTTCATGGACATATATAGGTAGCGGAACAGGAGGGCAGGGCGATCAGATAAGGTATTTCAGTGCACCTTCGGACCTAAGCACTGGCGACTATATACTAATCAATAACATAGCTATGAATGTCGGGCAGGCGCAATCAAGAGATGCGAAATTGTACTGCTCGTGGGAATACAATAACAACAGAATTGTTATGTATACCGCAGGTGTTACACCTATAGCGTCATTGTTTGTTCCGGTAGTTTTCGCCAAGCCTATTTCTTAGTGGTGAATTTCTTGGCCAGTAGTTACTCCCGCCCGTGCGGGATTTTTAATACCCGGAGAAAATTATGGTTTGGCAAAGATCAGGAACAGTGTCCGTTCAGACTGGTAGTACCACGGTTGCAGGCGCCAACGTCGACTTCGCTGCGAGCTCGCGTGTGGGTGATTCATTTATCGGGCCGGACGGCGTGAACTATGAGGTTGCAAATGTCGCCAGCTCTACGGTGCTCTCGATCCTTCCTGCGTACAAAGGCCCGACTGTCAGCGGCGCTGCATACGCCATCATGCCGGTACAGGGATACGACAAGATGCTTTCGGACGCCTTCAATGCACTGAACAACCAGTTTGGTCCGAAGCTGGCTGCCCTTGGCACGACTGGTAACTATGACATTTTGCCCGTGGATAAGGGCGGCACGGGAGCAATTACCGCGCCGGCTGCGAGAGCAAACCTTGGCCTGGGGACCGCCGCAACCTTCAATACCGGGCGCGCACCGGGAAACGTGGCAACCGCGGAAATGATTGGCTTCGTCGGCAGCCAATCCACCGTGTCCTGGGCGGCAGAGGTAAACCCCGGCATCGACAACAAGGTATTCGCTTCCGCTGATTTTCCTGGCAACCCACAGGGTGGCAGCGGCCTCTTCTACCGGCAGACCATTCAGTTCGGCACCACAGGCAATCGCCTTATGATTGCCTGGCCGTATGGTGTTGCTGGCAACACTGGCACGATCAAAATGCGCTCAATTTACAACGGCGGCTTCACGCCAGAAATTGAGCTGTATCACACCGGCAATACCACCCGTGCTGCTGACGGCACTCTCAAGGCGATCTAATCATGGCAAGAGCAGCAATCAACGTGCTGGGCGGGACCGGCAAAACTTACGACTTCGTGACCAATGGTGCGGGGGCCGTTGAGTCGTCACGTGACTCGGTCGGTGTGTATCGAATCACTGGTTGCCTGGGCATGGTCCCGTTTCCACCTATTGACGACGGCTGGGGTTATACGGTGAACCAGATGGACAGCCGTGCGGACGTGGAAACTGATTTCGCCGACGGCCTCCTGACAGTGACGGTGACCAAGGACGGCCAGCCGTACGACCTGAAGCACATGATCACCCTGCACATCCTGGTGCCGGACTCGCCCACCGTGGAAATGCCGGTGCCCGAGCAGCAGCCAGTCTTGCCCGCTGACGGCTGATCTCAGCCCAAACACCGATGCCCGCCTTGAGCGGGTTTTTTATTGCCCGGAGAAAAGCATGCCGATCAACGAGCAGCAGCTGCTGCAGATCCTCCCGAACGCCGGCCGCCAAGCTGGCGTTTTTGTTCCTGCCCTGAACGTGGCCATGGCCAAGTACGGAATCGTCACGCGGTTGCGCATTGCTGCCTTCATCGCCCAGGTCGGGCACGAGTCGGGACAGTTCCGCTGGATGAAAGAGTTGTGGGGCCCCACGCCGCAGCAAGCTGGGTACGAAGGGCGCGCCGATCTGGGCAATAAGGTGAATGGCGATGGCTTCGAGTACCGTGGCCGTGGCCTGATCCAGATTACCGGCCGGGCCAACTACGCGGCGTGCGGCGAGGCCCTGGGCCTGGACCTGATCAATCAGCCGGAACTGCTCGAGCAGCCTCAGTACGCTGCAATGTCGGCGGCCTGGTTCTGGTCCACCCATGGGCTGAACACCCTGGCGGACCAGAGCGATTTCCTGAAGATCACCAAGCGCATCAACGGCGGCACCAACGGACTGGCCGACCGCCAAGCGCTGTACGGCAAGGCGCTGAAGGTGCTGGCATGACGCCGGTGCATAAGTTGGCCAGCCTGGCGGCGCTGATCCTGCTGGCCGTGGCCGTGAGCTTCGGTGCTGCCTGGCAGGTGCAGGACTGGCGGTATGACGGAAAGCTGGCAAAGCAGGCCGGGCAGTTCCAGACGGACCTTGACGCGATCGGCAATGCCGCGAACGCCCAGGCCCGATCCGAGCAAGACAAGCGCCTCGCCACCGAGCAGCAACTGGCCGCCTCCGACCAGCAACACTCCAAGGAATTATCCGATGCCCAGCGCAACCAGGCTCTGCTGCGTGACCGCCTTGCTACTGCTGATGTGCGGCTGTCAGTCCTTCTCGACGCCACGGATTCAGCCAGTGGCTGCGACGTGCCTGCCGCCCCCGGCGCCGTCGGCGTGGTTCATGCAACCCGTCGAGCCCAGCTTGACCCAGCGCATGCTCAACGAATTATCAGCATCACCGACGCCGGCGACCAAGGATTGATCGCGCTGCGGGCGTGCCAGGCTTACGTCAGGACTATTTCTCGCTGATCGGCTGGATCAGCTCCGGCCCCTTGTTCCGCACATTTCCCACGGCAGTGTCGACCTTGAACCATTCGAAGGCGTCGGCAGGCTCGCCCTGGTGCAGCCCCATCTGTTCGGCGCGCTCCTTGGGCGTGGCCGGGTCCAACCATTCCCGGGCCAGGTCCGGCGTCAGTACCACGGGCCGCCGGTCGTGAATGTCCACCATGCCGCCAGCGCTGTCGGCGGTGATGATCACGAATCCATCATGCTCGCCCGGTCCTTCATCGCTGTCAGGCAGTTGGCCAATGGCTGCGCACAGCACGGGCGCGCCATCCCGCCTGCGGATCAGGTAGGGCTGCTTCTTCGGCCCGCCTTCGTCGACCCACTCAAACCAGTTGTCGACGGGCGTGATTGCCCGGTGCGGCCAGATTGCGCGGAAGAACGGGCCGTGAGCCACCTTCTCGACGCGGGCATTAATCGGCGCGGCGCGGTCCTTGGCCCAGTGCGGCCGCCATCCCCAGCGCACCAGGTCGGCGTGCAGCAGGTCTCCTTGCTGGTGGAGCAGGGCGACTTGCGTTGTTGGTGCGACGTTGTACCGCTCCAGGGGCAACTCACCCACGGAGTTCGCCAGGGCATTGGGCATGCTCAGCGCTGCAACGAAGTCGTGAATGCCGCTGTACTGGGAAAGTCTTCCGCACATAGTCGTCTCCGCTCGTCGGCCCCAATGAACAGCCGGGGCCAGGCCAATCTCTACACTGTAGACACTGGCCCCGGGTATTCGTCATGACAATAAACATTGATCAGATCAACGTAATGGAGGCTTGGTTTTCCCTGCGCAACGATCAGGACTTCAACTCAGCCACACCGGAGGAGCGTTACGAGAGGCGCCTGGCGTTGGCTGACGACATGAAAGATCGCGGTGTAATCGACAGCGGCGAGTGGCGTGAACTGACCGAAGAGGCCGTCGCCGCGTACGCGGACGAGCTAGGCTGAGGGTTCTTTAAGGCTCTTGAGCTCGCCCAGTAGCCGTTGATTTTCCCTGAGCAGGTAGTCGCGCTGCTCGGCAACAAGCTTAATGCTAAGAATGCCGGGCTCTGTGGACGCTCGCTTCACCTCGTCGAGTTCCACCAGTGCTGCCTTCAGTTCATTCTCTGCCTTGGCTTTGCCTACGGCCAGCACATCATTCATCTGCACCAGGCCGGATATGTTTGCCCGCGCCTTGCGCAGTTGAATCTGCAGGTCGGCAACCTCGTCCTCAATCATCGAGCAATGATGTTTGTACATTTCCAGGGGCGTAGGGCATCCAAGCCACTCGCAGGTGTCTTCGTCAATGTTCATTGTGGGAGCGAACTCTAGTGCTGTATGTGCGTACAGTAATCGAGCTTCGACGGTTGTGCGATTTGAGGCGACGAGCTGTAGGGGATTTTGGTTTGGTGTTCGGTCGGCAGGACGCCGAGGGAAGGGCGGGTTCCTTATACCACTTTTTACGACTGTCCGTGTTTGGCAGGGTGAACTCGGGTGCTGCTGAGTAAGTACACCCTCGGAATCTTTGGCTTTCGCTACTTACCATAACCCTCTGAAAATCGCGCCGTGATCGCTCTGCGAGCTTGCCAGGCGTACGTCAGGGCTATTGATCAGAATTAAATTCAATGATCCGACCCTCCCCACGTGATCGATTTCCGTAACGGCTTCGTCAACATGGTGGGTGTTCCTGCCGATACGGCCGGACTGCCGCCCATGAAGATCGAGGAGCGTCTCAGGCCAAGAACGGCTTTCGCGGCATTTTCGGAAATTTCCCTGCCGTATGCAGGAAAGTGGACCTCCTAATTTACCCATAAAGGCAGGAACATCGTGGCGACGGAAGCGGGGCCTGTACTCATGATTTCTTTACGAATTCTCGTGCTTGAGGATCTGACTGTGAACAACGTCGTGATCTCAATGTGCGAGGACGGCTCCTAGAACCGGCAATTCCGCTCTTCCCGAGTAAAGAAGTTGTGTCCCTGCTCAGTGCATCTGGCGGCTTAAACAGTCTGTCGAGAGCCTGGCGGGCTGTATTTGTCCCGCAAAAAAGGAATCTTCCATGCGAGCCCGTTCTTTGTCCTTCGGTCCTGCACTTCACGCAGCCGCCCTTCTCACATGCACAGCTTTGTCACACGGCAGCCGTCTTTCCCTGCTCGTGGTGAGCCTGATGCTGGCCTTTCCCGGCACCAGCCATGCCGGTGGCGCTGCGGGAGGGAAGACTTCGATCGCTGCGAGCACCATCTTTGGCGGCGCTGGCGCCGGCTATGACGCCAGCACCGGTAGCACCATTCCCGCCGGTGCAGGTAATAATGCCAGTGGTGGTGGGGTGGGCCTGAACGGTGCGGCCGGCGCTCTGACTCCAGCCAGTGGCGGTGGGGGTGGTGGCATAGGAAGTAACATCACATCGGCAGGCAATCTGATAAATCCGGTGACTGGTGGGGCCGGCGGTTTAAGCCCTTCCAGCGCTGGCGCGGGGGGCGGTGGCGACGGTGTGGTCCTGAGCAGCGGTGGCACCCTCAACGTCGCCGTCACCGGCGGTGCTGGTGGTCAGGCCACCTCCAACGCTGGTGGCGGTGGTGGTGGCGCCGGCGTTGTCGATACATCAACAGATACCTTGACGATCACGAAGGCCGTAACTGGCGGCGCCGGCGGCCAGGCCGTTCATTACGCCGGGGGTGGCGGTAGCGGTGTTTGGGTAACCTCGGCCGGCAACTTGGCGGTAACGACGGGAAGCGTCACGGGCGGCACTGGTGGCCTGGGCGCCGCCGCCGCCACCATTACCGGTGGCAACGACAATGGAGGCGGTGGAGCTGGCGTCGTTTTCAGCGCTGCCGGCGCTACACTGGACGTCAGCGGACGAGTTTCCGGCGGCAACGTTAACGCTACCACTGGGGGCATGGGTGGTATTGGAGGCGCCGGCGTCAACATCCTTTCCGGCGGCGTCAAGGTGACCGTCGAAAGCGGTGGGTCCATTGTCGGGGGCACAGGAGGAAGCCAAGCCGGAGGAGCCGGGTTTGCCGCTGTCGGCGCCGGCGGCACCGGCAGCGGGGGCACCCTGGGCGGGGTGAGTTTCGTGGGTAGCGCAGGCGGCGTCGGCATCGCTGCGGCAGGCGGCGGCAATACGATCGTCACCAGCGGCGCCATCAAGGGTGGAATGGCCGGGGCAACACAAGCCAACGCCATCACCTTCAGCGGCATTGTCGGCAACAATACCCTGGAGCTTCTGTCGGGCTACAGCTTTACCGGCGATGTGGTGGCGCAGGGAGTGCTAGACCCCAACCATCTGGTCCTGGGCGGTGATACCAGCCCGGCGGCGAGCTTCGACGTCTCCCGCATCGGCGCGGCGCCCGGTAGCAACACTACCGCATATACGGGATTTAAAACTTTCCAAAAAACAGGCGCCAGCACCTGGACGCTGACGGGGACCACGACCGCAGTGACGCCCTGGACGGTATCGGGCGGCACCCTGTCGGTCTCAAGCGACGGCGCGTTGGGTGACACATCCGGCGATTTGACGCTGGACGGCGGTACCTTGCAGAACACCGACACTTTCACGACCGCACGTAATGTCGATCTGACCGCCAACGGCGGAACACTGGATACCGCTGGGGCCGATCTGACACTGTCGGGTGTGGTTTCGGGGCAGGGCGGATTGACCAAGGCAGGGGACGGCAGTCTTATCTTGACCGGAGAGAACACCTACACCGGTGGCACCTCCATCACCGCGGGCACCGTACAAGTGGGCGATGGTGGTACGACTGGCAGCCTCGTGGGCGACGTTGCGACGAGCACCGGCACCACGCTGGCGTTCGATCACAGCGATCCCTACGCATTCGGCGGCGTGATCTCGGGCGCTGGCACACTGAACCAGATGGGTAGCGGCACGCTGGTCTTGACTGGCGCCAACACCTACACCGGCGGCACCTCGATTACCCAGGGCACCGTGCAAGTGGGCAATGGTGGTACGACCGGCAGCCTCCTGGGCGACGTTGCGACGAGCACCGGCACCACGCTGGCTTTTGATCACAGCGATCCCTACGCATTCGGCGGCGTGATCTCGGGCGCTGGCGCACTGAACCAAATGGGTAGCGGCACGCTGGTCTTGACTGGCGAGAACACCTACACCGGTGGCACCTCCATCACCGCCGGCACCGTACAAGTAGGCGATGGTGGTACGACTGGCAGCCTCCTGGGCGATGTTGCGACGAGCACCGGCACCACGCTGGCGTTCGATCACAGCGATCCCTACGCATTCGGCGGCGTGATCTCGGGCGCTGGCGCACTGAACCAGATGGGTAGCGGCACGCTGGTCTTGACTGGCGAGAACACCTACACCGGTGGCACCTCCATCACCGCGGGCACCGTACAAGTGGGCGATGGTGGTACGACTG
>NZ_JAAAFU010000096.1:86135-108138 GCF_019352905.1 Pseudomonas sp. Xaverov 83
GAACACTTACACCGGCGGCACCTCTATCACCGCTGGCACCGTACAAGTGGGCGATGGTGGTACGACTGGCAGCCTCGTGGGCGACGTTGCGACGAGCACTGGCACCACGCTGGCGTTCGATCACAGCGATCCCTACGCATTCGGCGGCGTGATCTCGGGCAATGGCGCATTGAGTCAGATAGGCACCGGCACGCTGAGCTTGACCGGCGACAGCAGCGCATTCACGGGCGCGAGTGACGTCGGCGCCGGCACCCTGGAGGTTGACGGCAAGCTGGGCGGTACACTGACGGTGGACAGCGGCGCGACCTTGTCCGGCATCGGTACGGTCGGCACGACGACCCTGGCCAACGGCGCGATCCTGGCGCCCGGCAATAGCGCCACACCGGTCGGCACCCTGAACGTAAATGGCAACCTGACCTTCGCGCCAGGCTCGACTTATCAGGTCCAGATACCGCCTGGCAGCACCACCAGCAGCCTGGTAAACGTCAGCGGTACAGCTAACCTGGCAGGCTCGGTGGTGCATTTGGGCGAGAACGGCAATTACGCCGGGTCGAGCATCTACACCATCCTGACGGCCAACCAACTGAACGGCAGCTTCGATTCGGTATCGAGCAACCTGGCCTTCCTGACGCCTTCGTTGGTCTATGACGCGCATGACGTGATGCTGCGACTTCAGATGAAGGAAAATTTCGCCGACGCTGCCGTAACCCATAACCAGCGCGCCGTGGCCAATGCGCTGCAAAGCCTGCCTGCGGGCAGTGATCTTTATAACCGCATATTGAACCTGCCCAACGGCGCACCGCCGTCGGTGTTCAATGCTTTGTCTGGAGAGTCGCATGCCAGCACGGCCTCGGTTCTGCAGGGCGTCACGGACAATGTCATCAAGCTGCCGATGGATCACCTGCGTAGCAAACTAGATGCGGGCGATGTGGCCAGTCCGGAGGCCGAACAACCGCTCTGGGTACAGGTGTTCGGCAACTCTCGTACATTGGGCGGCAACAGCAATGCGGCCAAGGTCGAGGAGTCGGACGGCGGCGTGTTCGTGGGTGCAGACCGGTTGATCGACAATGGTTGGCGAGTGGGTGGGGCGCTGGGCTATACCGACAGCCACAGCACGGTCAGTGACCGTTCTTCCAAGTTCGCTATCGATAGCTATAGCGCCACGGTTTACGGCGGCAAGGCGTTTGACGCAGGTCCCGGCAAGATCAATCTGACTGCTGGCGCGGCCTATACCTGGAGTGATATCGATAGCCGGCGCGACGTCAACGCCGCCGGTCTGGACCAGACGCTGAAGTCTACGTCCGGCGCCAGCACGGGCCAGGTGTTTTCGGAACTGGGGTACGCGTTGCCGCTGAACAATCACGCCACGATCGAACCGTTCGTGGGTGCAGCGTTCAGTGACCAGCGCCTGCGTGGCTTCTCGGAATCGGGCGGTTCCACTGCATTGGATGGAGAAAGCAAAACCAACGATACCACCACCACCACACTGGGCCTGCACGCCAAGACGGCGCTCACTGCGCTGCAGTTGCAAGGCCATCTGTATGGCACCGTGGGTTGGCGCCATGCCTTCGGTGATGTAACGCCAGAAACGACGATGGCATTCGAGGGCAGCCAGCCATTTACCGTCGCGGGCGCACCAGTCGCCCGCAATGCGGCAGTCACTGAGGTGGGTGCGGATGTTGCTGTGAGTAAAAACACCACGGTGGGCGTTTCCTACAGTGGGCAGTTCGGCGCGGGCTACCAGCAGAACGCGGGCAACGTCAATGTGAGCTGGCGGTTCTGAGACGGGTAGTTCCATGCTCTACCGCGCGGTGGCAATGTTGCCGCGCGGGTCCTTGGGGCTGCAGCGGCGATGGGTCGGTTACCCACTTGATTGCCTATTACCAGATAGCAGCATTGAAGATGAGAGGGGCTTATGACAACGAAGGAGCGGTCATTTTCGATTCGGGACCTTATTACGGCGCTGTTGCGTGATCAGGATATCCACACCGGTTCTTGGGGGTTGAATATTCATTTCATGGCAAGCGGCGCCAACGTTAAGCAGGCGGACGGTGCTGCACTGCCAGGTCTAACGGTCGCGGTCTCAGGGCTTACGCTTGTTCCGACGGCGCACGGGGAAGATGGCAGTCTTGATGCTTCATTGGTAAATCCGGATAGAAAGAACCGAATCCGATCGCGGGCGAAACTGAAGGCAGTGCATTAAGCGCTGGAAGAAGCAAGAAGCCCGGCGCTGCGGGCAGGTTGAAGGCCGATCTCGGAATGAAGTCGCGATCGCCACTCAGCCACCCGTGTTATTCCGCAGCCCGCTTTATTCGACCGATCTTCACCTCATCCGCGTAACTCACCAGCCTGTCCGCTTCCTCATTTAGCGTTCCCACCAATCCCATCAACGCAATGGCGTCGGCATTGCTGAGCTTTTCCGCAAGTTTTCCGAGGTCGACACAGGACTGCTCAAGGTTTGAGGCGATCGCCTTGAGGTCACGGCGCAGCTGCTGGTTGGGTTTGGTGAGGGACATGGAGATGCCTAAGGTATTTGCCCGTCGAATAGTGAGTATGGTCGGAAAATAGAGAAGAGCTCAATATTGCGGTGCACTGCGGGGTTCCCCCTAAAGTCAGTCGGGCGCCATGAGGACGGCCAGGGTCAGCTTGATGAACTCTTCGTTCTCGTCGATGGTGTGCAGAGCGCCGCGTATGTTCTCAGCCACTTCAGCGGATCCGCGCTGCTCGACCCAGTTCGATAGCTCCATGATGGAGGCTTCGAGGGCCAACTGGTTTTCGTAGAGCTTGGAGAGCAGGGAAGGGAGCAGGTCTGAGTTGGGCATCGGCGTTCCTCTGGTGGAGTGAACAGCGTAGCAGTTGGTGGTTGGTAGCCAAATCCAGCATTGGGAGTGTCCGCACTCGACCCAGAGCAGCCTTTCACGAGGGCAGGAATCGGCCAAAAGAGGTCATTCAAATGTATCTAGAAAACAGGGGCTATTAACCCAGGCCAGGCGGAGGTGACGGAAGGAGCCAAGCTCCCTCCGCCTGTTCAGCTAATCAGTTCGTACCAATGAAGGGGTCCCATTGGATGAAACGTATTGATGGTCGCAGTCCTCCGGAGGTCACTTTGACCTGGATCTGGTAGGTGGTCTGAGAGGACGCGTTGCGAGCCAGGCCCACCCAGTAGTCACCAGCGGTACCTATTTGCATCGGGTAGCCATCGCTGCCGAACACGGAGCCCTGGGAAACTTGGAAGCCAGTGATGGCTACCGTGTCGCCGGCGTTCTGATCGATCGGTACCACCTCGAAGCCGATGTAGTCCCCGATATTGCAGTGGGTGCGCAGTTCCAACGATCCTTCGCCGTTGCTGTCATTACTTACACGATTGTCGAACATGTACACACCGGTGGAAATGTTCCCGCCACCAGTGCCCAGTACATAAGAGGTGTCGATGGCAATGGTGATAGCGGTTTGCGGATTGGCGATGCCCGTAAGCACCTGCGAATCAGCGACCCAGACCTTTGCAGTATTTTTTTCGCCACTCATTGTCGTGCTCCTTCCTTAGGCAGAGACAGTTACGTTGGGGTTGAGCTTCACGGTGATACCGGAGCCGCCCGCCACCTGTACGTTGAGGGAAACCGGGTAGGACGCGGTACCTGGGTTCTGCATGGTGCCGGTAAATGCGCTCGGGTTATCCGAAGCGGCTTGTGGCTGGCCACTGAAGCCCCAGGCGCTCGAGTTACCGAAAGCAGCAATTGAGACCTGCGAGGTCGATTTGGGATTAATCAGGAACACTTGCCAGCAAACATTGCTGCCGTTGGACGCAGCAGTATTCAGGTTGGCGGTCCCTTCGTTGGTGGTTCCAGCAGAGATACGGTTATCGACCAGATAAACACCCCGAGTGGAGCCATTGGTCACTGCATTGTCGTCGACCCAGATTTGCACCTGGACGTCGCAACTGGTAGTAGGAATTGGCATTTTTAACTCCTTGTAAGGTTTCGACGCAAGCGCCGGACGTGCCCGAAAAAGGCACCAGGCCTTACCTGTAAGGCCTGGTGCCGAAAACCTTGAGCTTTGTGGTCGCGGGGGCATTTGCAAAGCATCTCAATCAGGCGAGTGAGAGGATAGATGACGAAAAAAGTGGCAACTTGCTATTACGCTATAGGCCCGAGAGCCATTCGAGATAACTGGCGCGATAGAGGGCTCAATTTGGTCCAGAGCAGCTTGGCGAACCTGCGGATTACAAGGCTCTCTTGATCCTAGATATGGCAGTCTCGATGCCAAAGCGGCTGGTGGCGGCAAGGCTCGTACACCGCTGCTCAGATCCTGGGTCAGCCAAAAGCGCCTAACGGCTAGAAACGCTCTTGCGTTTGAACGTCCGATTACGGCCGTACGATATGCCTCATGAGGCGTGGGCTGTTTGGTGATTTGTGTTCGGTCGGCTGGACGCCGGGGGAGGGTATGCACTATCGGCATAACGTTGCGAGAAGCGCCAAATTTGATTGTTCTGTTCGCGAGAACGACAAAGCAATTTCCTGCCTATTATCTGGGCCGCAACGAATTATAACTATCTGAATACATTGAGGTAAATTAGGCGTAAAATGAACGGATTGCGGACCGGAAAACACAGCGCAAGCCGCAGCCCGCTTGATTTTGGCCCGGGACTTAAAATCCCCCGCTCGTAAGGGCGTGCCGGTTCGATTCCGGCTTCGGGCACCACAATATTCAAGGACTTGCGTGATTTATCAGGCAGGTCCTTTTTTGTTTCCGCTTCGCAATTTCAAATGTTGCTTCTCAACTCACTTAGTTGGCGGACGCCAGTCAGGCTTTTTGCTGAGGTTTTTTAGTCTGGTTCGCACACGATGGATCTTAGGTAAACTCAAGGATGTAGTAGATGCGTAATACCTGGTTGCTCCTGCTTGTTTCGTCTATCACCCTTGCTGGTTGTGGCGGGATCCCCTCTGTTCCCTATGTCGATCCACCTCAGGACGACAATACGGCCCGAGTTCGTGTGATCACCAATTCTAATGTGTTTGGCGACAGCGTAACTGGCAGCTGTGCACCGGATACTCGCCACAAAATGGCTGAAGCGGGTCGCTTCTCAGAGGACGGGCAGCCGAGCATTAACTACCTTCAGTACCCACTTAAGCCGGCCAATCTTGGAATGCCGGGAAGGGTTTCACCCAAGCTTCAACAGTACATCGGAGCCGTTCGGATGGCCGAAGGCTTGTACACCGAGATTGTGGCTGAGTACCGCGTTAAAACAGATGCACCCTTTCAGGTTGCGACATTAGGTGCGTCGGCCGGCAGTTACGGCAGCACTTACGCTATGTGCCCAGGCCAGGCGAAAGTATTCAAGCTGGAGCCCGGGAAAGACTACGAGATTCTGGTCGGACTCAGCAGCGTACCCAGCGCGGATGGAAAAGCGGTGATTATGTGCATGTTTGGCGTCGTCGAGCTTATCTCTGTTCCTAACCTGCCGATTGCATGGCCGAAAAAACTCGGGGGCACGGAGTCGCCACAGAAGCTTTGCAAGGGTTAAGTAGCAAGGCTCATATTGGTTACCCGGTTTCCATATCTAAGCCCAGCGCGATTGCTGGGCTTTTTCGTTTTTGGCGCCAGAAATAAGAAGCCCGGCGCTGGGCCGGGCTTCGATGTAATAGCGTCAGAAACTAACGATGCTTGTTCTTGTGTTTATGCTTGTTCTTGCCATTGTGCTTCTTGCCATCAGATCGATGATTGCTCTCATCGTCCGCCAGGTTGTTTCCTAGCGCGCCACCCGCGGCGCCGCCGAGACCTGCACCGATCGTCGAGCCCGTGGAGCCGCCGAGGCGATTACCAATAAGTGACCCGCCAGCTGATCCGATACCGCCACCTAACGCGGCTTCCGCTCTGTTGCCTCTTTGAGCGCCGACAGCACTGCCGGCAGCACCCCCTACGCCTGCGCCTACCGCCGCGCCCGTTGAACCGCCGAGCTGTTGACCTACGATATTGCCAAGTGCACCACCAACGCCGCCTCCAAGAGCGGCGGTGCCATCTCCGGCTGCCATTGCGCCTTGCGAAATGAGGACACCCAGAACCAGGGCGGGTAGTGTCATTTTCATTTTTTGAACCTCTATGGGTTGTCAGCAGGCGCTCACGGTTTAAAGCACGCCTGGCATTAGGACTGGAGTGAAAGTTTGTAGTTCTCTAAGGGCAGGGCCTGCGGGCGAATGGTTGTAACAAGATATGCCGTGATGGGTCTGGCTGCAGTTGGCAGGTACAGGGCTGACAATATGACGGGAAGCTGGCAAGCATCATAGAGATCGTTACTCTAGGGTGCAGATCCAACGGTGATTCTGCCGATATGGCGCTTATGTCGGCCGGCCTAGCATGAGGAGATCCTATGTCCACTTCCACGCTCACTCCGCGCGTCTTCAGTACGCCCCGTCATACGACGCATTATGTAGAGCAGGGGCCTGCCGATGGGCCATTGATGATGTTCCTGCACGGTTGGCCTGAGCTCAGTTTGATCTGGCGTGCGCAGATGGAAGCGTTCGCTGCCCAGGGCTGGCACTGCGTCGCACCCGACATGCGCGGTTATGGTGGTTCCTCTGCGCCAGCCGCCATCGATGCGTACACGATTGAAAACATCGTGGCAGACATGGCAGAACTTCATGACCATCTCGGCGGAATGCCCGCAATCTGGGTAGGCCACGATTGGGGCAGCGTTGTGGCGGGTGAATTGGTCGCTCATGAACCTCAGCGCAGCCGCGGCGTGGTGCTGATTTCGGTCCCGTACTTCCCCTCCACGAACGCGTTGCCGACGCTGGTGCCGCTGGTTGACCGAGGGATTTATCCGGCGGACCAGTATCCAGACGGTCAATGGGACTATTACCGCTACTACAACACGCACTTTGCGACCGCCGTCGCTGATCTTGATGCGGACAAAGCAGCCTCGCTGGCGTCGATCTATCGACAAGGAAACCCAGCGAGCATCGGCAAGGTTGCATCCAATGCAGAAGTGACCAGGAAAGGCGGGCGGTTTGGCGAAGCGCACCGAGCCCCACCCACCCAACCAGACCCCGCGCTTTGGCCCGAGGCGGACTTCGCTGTGCTGGTGCGGACGTTCGAAGAGCATGGTTTTGGCGCGCCCTGCGCTTGGTATCTGAACGACGATGCCAACATCGATTACGCCCACCGAGCGCCCAACGGTGGACGCCTGTCATTGCCCGTACTGTTTGTGAACGGCGATTACGACCAGATGAATACCATCAAGGGCAATCAGCTGGGCGATCCAATGCGTGCGGCCTGCGCAGATCTCAGCGTGACGAGCGTGTCTGGCGGGCACTGGCTTCCAGTGGAGTGCAAGGCAGAGCTCGTTGAGGCCATAAGTACCTGGCTACAAAGTAGAGAGCTGCGTAATTGATCTTCCTTTGGTGTCTTTGAGAACCCTATACCCTTGCTTATGGTGCCCGGGTTGTTCGCAGTGTCTAACGGAACGTATGATCGCCACGAGTGCCCTCATCCGGGCGATGAGAGACTCACACCCTTTGAAGGACATGAGCATGGAAAAGCACTTCGGTAATTCAGGCCTGTTCAAGGCTGCTTCGTATCACTGCAACACACTCCTGGACAGCGGCATCGCTCGCTGGGAGCTGAAAAATATTGCGTTGAATACGAAGGAGTTTTTGATATGTCCAAAGAACTACTCGGAG
The DNA here is from genome assembly GCF_019352905.1 of Pseudomonas sp. Xaverov 83. NCBI lineage: Bacteria > Pseudomonadati > Pseudomonadota > Gammaproteobacteria > Pseudomonadales > Pseudomonadaceae > Pseudomonas > Pseudomonas sp. Xaverov 83. Next base: position 93,812 of record NZ_JAAAFU010000096.1, read on the forward strand.
TTTCTGCTCTAGGGTTGATGGTGCTCGGTGAGTTTTGTGCAATCTACAGTGAGGTGGTAACCGCCAAGCTTGCCCAGACAGGGACTAGCTCTTGGGAAGGGTTCGTCATTCCCGTTGTGATCATGTGTTTTGCCGGGCTTTGCCTGCTGGGTGCGTATTGGCTGGGGTACATGGCTGTCGGTGATATCTGGATCGTCACCGTGGTCTCAGTCACCTCTTTGCTGCTGCTTGAACCCGTGGTGGTCTGGTCGCTGTTCCATGAGGCACCAGGGCGTAGTGCACTCATCGGGTTCGTCCTGGGAGCCTTGGGTATGCTTTCCACTGTACTGCTTTAACTCAGCCCTCTGGCCTGGCGATCAAGCGCCGGGCCAGTTCACCGCCGTTGGGTTCCGTGCAACCCTTAGTGGTTTTGTAATTCATCCTCGGAGCAGCGAGCCCATGTCAAACACCGCTGGCATGTTTACCCGTCAGTTCTTTCACGGCACCCGGGCCGATCTGGAACCGGGCGATCTGATCCGCGTCGGCTACCCCTCCAATTTCACGCAGGGTAAACCACTGTCGTGGGTCTACTTCGCGGGCACCCTGGATGCCGCCATCTGGGGCGCTGAGCTGGCGCTTGGCAGTGAGCGGGAACGGATTTATGTCGTGGAGCCAACGGGGCCAATCATGGATGATCCCAACGTGACGGATAAGAAGTTTCCCGGCAACCCCACGCTGTCCTATCGCTCCGGCGATCCGTTGCGGGTGGTGGCTGAGGTGACGAAGTGGCAAGGACATCCGCCTGAGCGGTTGCAGCAGATGAAGGACAACCTCGCCCGTTTAAAGGCCGAGGGTCGCGATGTGATCATCGACTGATATAGATTGCCCAGTGGTTTTCTTCAATTGTTCCAGCAGGTGCCCCCATGCAGCATTCTCCTCCTGAAGGCTTACCCACCTATCGGATTCTGACAGGCAAGGACGATGCCTCCTTCTGTCACCGCGTCTCTGAGGCCCTTGCTCTGGGCTACCAGCTTTATGGTTCGCCAGCGGCAACTTTTAACGGCGAATACGTTGTCGTGGCACAGGCCGTCGTTTGGAATCCCGATAACTAGCCGGTCTCAGTGAGCGACGCGCGAGGTGGAGTCACGACGACTCAGCCATGAACAGGGACGGACATTGCCGGTGATCAATTCAGCCTTGCGGGTATGGTGTGCAGTCAGTGTGCTGTGCATCGCCTCCTTTACCATGGTGACTTCCGAGTTCGCCCCCATTGGTTTGCTATCGCAAATATCCGCCGACCTGGATCAACCCCCGTCTACCGTCGGGCTGACCGTAACGCTATACGCTTGGATCGGGGCGGCCAGCGGCTTGCTATCCAACTGGTTGAACCGCTGGGTTCCCCGCAAGGCGCTGCTGATTGCGTTGATGTTGATACTGGCCTTATCAAACGGCCTGGCAGCGTTATCCCCTGAATTTTCCTCTCTGCTCGGTGCCCGCGCCGTCGGCGCATTGGCCCATGGCGTGTTCTGGGCCATCGTGGCAGCCACCGCCGCGCATATCGTGCCGTCGCACCGCGTGGGACTGGCCACCTCGATTGTGCTGGGCGGCATCACGATCGCCACGGTCATGGGCGTACCGCTGATTAATCTGGTGGGCCAATACGATGGTTGGCGCACGGCTTTTGTGTGCCTCGCCGTGATGTGTGTCGCCAGCGCCGGTGCGATCGCCCTGGTGCTGCCTTCCCTGCATATTCCCTCGCTGGCCAAAGGTCTGGGCTTTGCGGTGGTGCTGCGGCGCAAGGACCTGATGATCACCTACGTCATCACCGGCCTGACGGCGGCCGCGCATTTTGGCGCCTACACCTTTGTCGAACCGTTTATAGGCCAGGTGCCTGGAATTACCTCGTACATGATTGCGGTGATGCTGTTTGCCTTCGGGGCCTCGGGTTTCCTGGGCAACCTCTTGAGTGCGCTGTTGATTGATCGCTACTTGAAAACGTTCATTTTGCTGGCGTTGGTTGCGATGGCATTGGCGTTGGTGACCTTGGGTATTTATGGTCCGCCACTCGGGCTCGTGTCCGTGGTTATCCTGCTGGTGGTCTGGGGCGTGGCCATTTCCGCTTTGTTTACCGGTCTGCAGACGTGGGTCTTGAGGATCGCCGGTGATCACATGGTGCCTGCGACCGCCATCCACACAGCTGTGCTCAACAGCGCGATCGGGCTGGGTGTGATTATCGGTGGCGGTGCGCTGGATGTGGCGGGGTTCAAGGGGGCGATGCTGTCGGCCAGCGTAGTGATCGTCCCGGCCATTATCCTGATGATTGCCGCAGGACTTCGCGCCCGGGCAGAGCCGGTTTTTTCGTAAAGCGGGAGCGCTCTGGCGAAACACTCCTGTCAGGAACTGACTCAGGCTTGAACTAAGGTGAGCTCTCTCACTCCCGCCAGGTCAAATAATGAAATTCTCGTCTGTTCGTCTCGTTACCAACCACTTTGAACGGCTCGTTCAGTTCTATCAAAACCTCACGACTGTCGAGCCAAGGCATCTGGCTGAGGGGTTCGCTGAAATTCACCTCGACGGCGTGGTCCTGGCCATAGCCGATGAACGCCTGATCCGCCTTCATAACGATGGATTGGCAGTCGCCGCCAGCAACCGTTCGGCGATCCTGGAGTTTCAAGTGGATGATGTCGAGGCCGTCCTGCTGCGTATCGGTCGCGCAGACGTGGTGATGCCGGTGACGGTCATGCCATGGGGCAACACTTCGGTATTGCTGCGTGATCCTGATGGAAGCCTGGTTAACGTCTTTTCGAGGCCTTGGCGCTGAATCGGTTCGTCGTTGTAGCCAAGTTCAGTAAGGTCGATAACGCGTTAAAGTAATCGGCTAAAGCGCCGATCAATTAAGATCTATACCGGAATTGGATATTTGACATGATCGCTAACGTCAGCAGTCTTGCTTCTGTGCCCACCAGTCCAAGCTCCGCCAGTGTCAGTGATGGCTCCAAGACACAAGCTTCCGGCACCTCGGGCCCCGGCCCGACCACCGATGCCAAAAGTGCTTCCGGCGCAGGGGCCGGCCAGGCCGCATCGACGTCGCAGGAGTCCGACACCGTCAAGGAGCTGAAAAAGCAAATTGCGGAGTTGCAAAAGCAACTTCAAGAGCAGCAGCAAAACATGCAAAAGGCACAGGCCAGCAATCAAAGCGCAGACGCCAAGGCGGCCGCCGTGGCAGCAGCCCAGACGCAGATTGCCGCAACGGCAGCAGCGTTGCAGTCTGCTTCCTCGGCTTTGTTGCAGGCGCTCACTTCTGAAGGTGGAAGCGGTACCGGTTCACTCGTCAGTGCCACCGCCTGACAGGCAGATTTGGTTTTCCACGAGGAACATTCGTGTACCCGCGCGCCATTCTGTTCGACCTGGATAACACACTGACGCATCGCGCCTTGAGTATCCGACGCTACGCCGAACGGTTCCTGGCTGAGTTCGGCGAGCACATCAGGCCCGCGACGCTGGACGACATCACGCACCTGATTTTGCGGGAAGACAGCGGCGGCTATCTTTCCCCGCAGTCCGCATTCTCTTCGATCCGCGAAGCTGTAGGCCACACCCTTGCCAACCAACTGCCGTGGCGAGTGCCGCAGCCGGCTGAGGTCCTGGTCGAGCACTGGGTCAGCCATTTTCCGGCCGCAGCCGTGCCAATGCCGGGCGCTGCAGCGTTGATTCAGGCGCTGGAGCACAGACACATCAAGGTCGGGATTGTTTCCAATGGCGCCGAGCACTCGCGAAGGAAAACCATCGCTGCATTGCCCTTCGCTCAGTCGGTTGGTACCGTTGTCAGTTCGCAAGCGTTCGGGACAGCCAAACCTGCACGGGAAATCTTCCATGAGGCGGCTGCACGGTTAGGCGTTCTTCCCGAGCACTGCTGGTTTGTCGGTGATCACCCTCTAAACGACTACCAAGGGGCAAAAGCCGCCGGGATGTACGCTGTATGGTTTCAGGGGTTTCATCAATGGCCCGCAGGCCTTGCTCCCGCGCAAGACACTATAAAATCGCTCGACGAGCTACCCGCTCTGATCGCAAAGCGATAGCCAGCATAACGCCGGATAATTAGCCTCACTTCGCAAACCAAACGTCAACGGAACTGCGTTTATGAAATACAGCTGGATCGCACTTGTCTTACTGCTTTGTGCCTGCACGAGCGGCCCCAACCACCAGGAGCAACTGGTAGAGAAGCGCTTATGGGAATATCAGTTGCTCACTCACCTCAACCACTTCAAGTCCTACCCTGAAGACGCTCGCCTGCAAAGGCTGACCGGCATGGTCAGAGTGGCCTTTGTCGTCGACGCCAAAGGCAACCTGATACGCCACAAAATCGTCAGCCACACAGGCTCGGATCTTTTCGTCGGGGCAGTGGAGGCATTTATTCCGGCGGCCTCGCCAGTGCCTGCGCCCCCGCCCTCAATGCTGCGTAAAGGCGAAGTTGAAGTGGTGGCGCCCTTTGTATTCTGCATGGAGCAGGGCGCTTGCACCGGCTCACCGCCGCAGCGAATCTAGCGGCAACCTGTGGCCAAATGACAGGCAAAGAAAAGCCCGCGACGGGGGTCGCGGGCTTAAAGGTTTTCACCAGGAGCTGAGATGACCATAGGTGCCCGACTGTGAAAGGTGTGTGAAAGGACAGCACATCGCACCGGCTGTTGGATATTTCGAGCCCCGGCATTTGCCGGGGCTTTTTCGTATGCGGGGCTGCAACTCTCTACGGGAACAAGTGTTCAGAAATGCAGTCATAGCGATGTGCCATCTCGGCCAGTCAGAAAGGAATCAACTGATGTCCATTGTGGGTAAAGTATCGCTCGCTGTTGTCGCTTCGTTGTTGATAGGTGCAACGGCACCGTCAGTTCAGGCGGCGAGTCCCGCTCGGTGGGGGGATTTCGGTGCGTCGGCCGGTAACAGACTCACCGCGAGCAGTTCGGGCGCAGGTGGCGAATATTTCCTGCATCCGTCGGATATTTCGGTAGGTGACATTCAGGCCATGCGCGACGCGCTCAAGCGCAATGACAGCGAAATGCAAAGTCTGGAAAGCAAGCTGGAAGGCCAGGCACGCGCCCTTGAAGACCTGAAGAAAAACACCGGCTCAAGTTCCAGCTCCAGTGACGGCCAGCTGTCCGAGCTCAAGCGCACCGTATCCGATCAGAAAAACACCATCGATAAGCTCAAGAGCGAGATTGAAGACCTCAAGCGCAATTCAAGTTCCAGCTCAAACTCCAGCTCCAGCGAACTGTCCAGCCTCAAAAGCACCGTCAGTGATCAGAAGCGCAGCCTTGAAGACCTCAAGCGCAGTGTCGACAACCTCAGCAGCAAGGTGAAGTAACAGAGGGGGGCCGTGGCCTTTGCCGGGCAGGAGCAGATTTTGCAGCTTGAAGCGCACGCCTGTGCGACGCCCGGTAGGTTACACCGCTTTACCCGGGTGTATGGTAGACCGGTCAAACACCTGGATTATCTCTGGAGAGAGAGGTGACTATGAGCACTCCCATGCTGAACAAGCTGCATCTCAACGGCTATGACATCGTGCAGGTCAACAGCGGCCCGTGGCGGGTCTGTACCAAGGCCGACCGCCTGGCATCCTTTGGCTCCCGTGAGCAGGCACTGGCGTACGCCGCAGCGCTGCCGGGGTACAAGGCGCGGTCGAGGCCGGTGGCCAATGATGCTTGAACCCTCAATAGCCTCGGTCAGTCCGGGGCTTTTTATTGGGTCTCGCTTGAGCAATACATAGACGGTGGCGAGGGAGCTTGCTCCCGCTGGAGTGCGAAGCGCTCCCAGGATTTTGGGGCCTCTGCGCAGCCCAACGGGAGCAAGCTCCCTCGCCACACAGCGGATATTTTGGGATGATTCGCAGCTGATTAGCCCGTAGGAACCTGTCATGTCCCTGGCAACCTTATTTCTGTTCGTCATGATGAGCGCCGCGATTATTGCGATTCCCGGCCCGACGGTTCTGTTGGCCCTGCAAAATGGTTCGCGCCATGGATTGCAGGCGGCGTTCTGGGGCATGGCCGGGGCGGTGGTGGCCGACGCCTTGCTGGTGACGGCGGTGGCGTGTGGCCTGGGTTTGCTGCTCGCGGCCAGCGAAGGGCTGTTTCAGGCACTGAAATGGATCGGTTCGGCGTACCTCATCTGGATCGGCTGGCAGATGTTGCGATCACCCCAGGCGGCGTTGCCGTCGGTGGGCGAAGGTGAGGACGGCAGCACCCGCTCGGCGAGTATTTTCACCCGCAGTTTCCTGGTGGCGATTTCCAATCCCAAGGCATTGTTGTTCATGTCGGCATTCCTGCCGCAATTTGTCGACAGCACCCAAGCACAACTGCCGCAGTACGCGTGCCTGTTGTTCGCACTCTGCGTGCTGAACGTCAGCATCATGATGTTCTATGCGGTATGCGGGGCACGCTTGCTTAGTCGCCTGCGGCCCGCACACTTGCAGCACTTCAACCGTGGGGCGGGTGGGTTGTTGATGACGATGGGCGTGCTGTTGGCCGCTTACCGTCGTGCCCCGGCTGCTTAACCTAAACGAATGGCTGGCCGTGGAACCCGCGTGGCAGACGCTGACGGCCTGGCAGGTCGGTCAGGCGCTGGGTCCAGGCACTGCGCCAGTCACCGGCGGCATGGGCGGTTTTGGACTTGCGTGCGGCACGCCGAGCGGCGTTACGTTGGGTGCGACGGGCTTCCTTGAATACTTCGGTGTTACGGCAGGTACGGCACTTGACCCGTTTCAGCTCGGTGCTGGAGGGGAGGTTGTTGCCGTGATGACCGCAGGCAAGATGCCCGGCGACCTTGAAGTGAATGACCATGTAAGCGTCTCCTTCTTGGGGGATGCGTCGCATCGGTAATCTGCTGATGCGCGCGGGCAGGGCGGGGCAGCCATTGGCTGGTTTTCACCGCTCTGTCTTTTATGACAGTTTGCTGTCACAGGCGTTCGTTTGTGCGGGTTGGCAACGCTGTTCGTGACGCGCCTGCTCGTTTATTCTCCAGGCACACACACAATGTGAATGGAGTGGAAGATGAGTCATCAAGAGTCCCAGGAAGGCGGCTGCCGTTGTGATCGGGTACGTTTTACCGTGACCGAAAAACCGCTGATCACCATGGCGTGCCATTGCACCGGGTGCCAGAAGATGTCATCCAGCGCGTTCTCGCTGAGCGCGCTGATCCCCAGCCACGGATTCACCATCACCCAGGGCAACCCGGTGATCGGCGGACTGCATGGCGTCGACCGCCACTACTGCTGCCCCCACTGCATGAGTTGGATGTTTTCCCGCCCCAATGGCGTGGAAGATCTGATCAACCTGCGCCCCACCATGCTGGATGATGCCAGCGGTTATGTGCCATTCATTGAAACCTGGACCAGTGAAAAGCTGCCGTGGGCGACTACCCCGGCGCAGCACAGCTTTGCGCAGCTCCCGGAGAGGGAGAATTTCCCCGCGCTGATACAGGCGTATGCCGAGTACAGCGGCGGTTGAACTAGTCCATCAGCGCCAGCAGGTCGGTGTCGCCCACGTCGCGCCCGGCCTGCGTCAGCAGGGTTGTCACCTGTCCCCGGTGGTGGGTCTGGTGATTGAAGAAGTGCACGAGCAGTGCATGAAAATTCTTGTTCATCGGTGTGCCCGCCATGTTGTGGTACTGCAGGGGCTGATCCAGCTCCGGCTCGCTGATGGATTGCACCCAGTCGATGATGATCTGGTCGAGCCAGGCACGATGGGCCGACAGTTCACGGATATCGGCGAAGGCCAGTTGATTCAGGCGTGGCGGCAACGCCAAAGCGCTTAGCGGTGCCAGCGCGGCAAAGCCTGCCGGATGCTCGGCGAAACGCTTGAGCCAGACGCGGTCACCCAGGGCGAGGTGGTTCAGCGTGCCAAGGATCGAACCGAAGAACGCACCACGGTCGGCAATCAGGTCCTCGTCGCTCAGGCCGTTGGCAGCGTCGTACACCTTGCGGTTCATCCACTGGTTGTAGGTCGCCATCAGGGCGATATGCTCGGTACGGGTCATGTCGAGGCTTCCTCCGGGTGCGATGGCGCCATGATAAAGCGTGCCTGCCGGGCGGTCATGGTGTTCTGGCGCAGCGGGTCTATTGTTGTTGATCTGGAACTCTGCGCCCTGGGAGGGTGACACCATGAATACCGGCGATCTACTGGAACAATTGCTGCGAGCGGGCCAAGCCTCAACGAGCCAGCAGGGCGGCTCCGCAACGGCGGCTCAAGGCGGGCTGGGTGGTTTGGGCGGGCTGCTGGGCGGTTTGCTGGGCAGCGGCGGTGCTTCGGCTTCAGGCGGTGGCGGCCTCGGTGGTTTGCTCGGCGGACTGGGCGGCATGCTCGGCGGAACCCGTGCGGCGCCGCAAGGGCGCACCGGCGGCACCAACTACGCGGCGCTGGCTTCCCTGGGCATGATGGCGTTCCAGGCCTATCAGGCCTGGCAGCGTCAACAGGCATCGGCGCCGCAGCAGGCGTTGCAAACGGTTGACCAGCTGTCCGGCGCGCAGGTCGAAGAACACAGCCATGCCGTGCTGCGCGCGTTGATCGCGGCAGCCAAGGCAGATGGTGAGATTGATGAGCGTGAGCAGCAGATGATCTCGGCCGAGATCGGCAAGCACACCGATGACCCGCAATTGCAGGCGTGGCTGGATACCGAGGTGGCCAAGCCGCTGAATGCGGCGGATTTTGCCGAGTTTGCCGGGGACCCGGCGGTGGCATCCGAGGTGTACCTGGTCAGTGTGCTGCTGGTGGATGACCAGCAGGACGCGGAGCGCAACTACCTGGATGAACTGGCGGCGCAGCTGAAGATTGATCCTGCGTTGCAAGTGCATCTGGAGCAGCAGGCCAAGGGCCAGGTTTAAATCACTATTGACTGTCATACCAAACCTGTGGCGAGGGAGCTGCTCCCGTTGGGCTGCGCAGCAGACCCAAAACAATCGACCGTGTGCTTTCAGATAGAAATCGGTCGCAGGTTTCAGGGCCGCTTCGCGCCCCAGCGGGAGCAAGCTCCCTCGCCACAGATTGATGATCGTCTGCGGATTAGAACCGCAACGTGGCCCCCGTCGTGAGCCATTGATGCTGATCCCCGATCAAACTGCGCCCTACCACCAGGTCCACATCCACATTCTTGCCGATATGCACCCTCGGCCCTGCCTGCCACGCCTGGTCGCCACCTTGCTGGCCGTAACGTTCGGCGATCAGTGTCAGCGAGTCCATCACGCTGTATTCAAACCCGGTACCCCAGGTCGGTCGATGGGTTTGGTCGCCGTCGTTATAGGCGTGGCTCCAGCCTGCGTTGAAGTTCAGCCGCAGGGCTTCCATGGGCTGCCAGGTGAATGGCACATTCAAATCTGCGCCATCAAACGAATGTTGACGGTTCAATGCGTAGTGCACACCGGCAGACGCGGCCAGTTCCAGGCCCAGGTCTTCCCGGGTCCATAACTGGGCCTTGAGTTGCGGATTCACTTGGGTTTCCCCATCGCCATCATGATTGGCCCGAGACACGGCGGCGGTCCATTGCAGCCAGGGAATGGCGGCGGTGGTGCAAGCGGGCGAAAGGGTTTCGCTGTGGGTAGAGCCGTCGTGCCGATTGGCGGTGAACCAGGCGTCGACATTGCATTCGCCCGGGGCGTTGATTGCGCCGTCGTCGACCACATAGGAACCGCCGGCCGCATAGGCATTCGACATCAGGCTGAGCACCAGCACGACGCCAAGCGTCGCGCCGACAAAAATCAGGTTGCGCCGCACCGCCCGACGCTTGGAAGCGGGCAGGGGATGGAAGGTTACGTGGGTGCTGCGGTTGCGGTATTTGGTGAAACCGTCAGGGGTTTGCTTCTTGTACATGGTGAACCTCGATCAACAGCCGGTGGCGTGTCCCGACCGGACTTGGCAGGGACGCGCCGTGATTCAAATAAAAAAAGGTGTGCAACTGGGTACCGCTACAACGGGGTTCTTCGTTCATGTCTGGATGCTCCAATAAAGGTTGATTCAGCTGTCTACGGTCAGCACATGAATGCCACTGGCCTTGGCCTGGCTCACCAGCTCCAAGGTGTCGTCGCCGCCGGGCAATGCGATGATCACGTCGGGGCGGCTGTCCGTGAGCATGAACTGGTTGCGGTGACGCTCGGCTTGCTTGCCATGGCGTTGCCAGTTGGGTGGGTAACGCACCACATCCACCCCCGTTTCCCGGGCCCAGTCCTCCACGTCGCTGCCCAGGAACTGACTGCCGCCGTGGATCAACACCTGCACCGGGCGCAGGCGGTGGTAGGCGTCCAACACCTGGCGGGACATTTTTGTATCGGCGTAATGACGACCTGCACAGATCAAGACGCGCATGGTGATGTTTCCTTGTATTGCGTATTGCCATTTATCGACGTGGGCGCAGCAAGCGGATGCACGTGCTGTTCAAGCTGCTGGAGAAACCCAGCATGAAGCGCATTTCCACGGCGCTGAGCACGTTGCGCGCGTAGAGCCGCACGCCCAGCACCATCACCGTCTTGGCGGCTTGGGCGAGGGCGAATACCAATACGGCGCGTGCGGCGTTGTCGAGGTAGCTGATGAGTCGGGCCATTGTCTGTCTCCGCGGACGCTGACTATCCATCGATAGCCAGCGTTTTCAGGGGCGGTTGATCAGTACCACTGCTTGAAGCGGCGGATGTAGAGGGTTTTCATCAGTTGAGCCACGCAGCAGTAGGCGACCAGAGTGCCCACCAGCCATGGGAAGTACGCCAGTGGCAGCGGCTCCAGGCCCACCATCGCGCCCAGCGGCGAGAACGGTACGTAGATGCCCAGGCCGATCACGATGCAGGTCATCATCATCACCGGCCATGCGGCGTTGCTCTGGAAGAACGGGATCTTGCGGGTGCGCAGCATGTGCACCACCAACGTCTGCGAGAGCAGCCCCTCGATGAACCAGCCGGACTGGAACAGGGTCTGCATTTCCACGCTGTTGGCCGAGAACACGTACCACATCAGGGCAAAGGTGGTCATGTCGAAGATCGACGAGGTCGGCCCGATCCAGATCATGAAACGGCCAATGTTTTTCGCGTCCCACTTGCGTGGCTTGGCCAAGTATTCCTTGTCCATCTTGTCCCACGGCAAGGCCAGCTGGGAGATGTCGTACATCAGGTTCTGCAGCAGCAGGTGGATCGACAGCATCGGCAGGAACGGGATGAACGCACTGGCCACCAGCACCGAGAACACGTTGCCGAAGTTGGAGCTGGCGGTCATGTTCAGGTACTTCATGATATTGCCGAAGGTCTCGCGGCCTTTCAGCACGCCTTCTTCCAGCACCATCAGGCTCTTTTCCAGCAGGATGATGTCGGCAGACTCCTTGGCGATGTCCGTCGCGCTGTCCACCGAGATACCCACGTCGGCATCCCGCAGGGCCGGTGCATCGTTGATGCCGTCGCCGAGGAAGCCCACGGTGTGGCCGTTGGACTGCAAGGTCTTGAGCACCCGCGACTTCTGCAGCGGCGTCAGCTTGGCGAAGACTGTGCGTTCCTCAACCCGTAGTTTGAGGGTGGCGTCGTCCATCGCTTCGATTTCCACACCCAGCAACGGTACGCCAGGCTCCAGGCCGACCTGACGGCAGATCTTGCTGGTGACGATGGCGTTGTCGCCGGTCAGCACTTTGACCGCCACGCCGATCTCGCGCAGGGCAGCAATCGCCGGGCCTGCGGTTTCCTTTGGTGGATCAAGGAAGGTCAGGAAACCACGGATCACCAGGTTGCGCTCATCGGCCGTGGTGTACTGCTTGCGTGCGAGGGCCTTGGGAATGTTGCGGGTGGCCAGCACCAGCACCCGGAAGCCGTCTTCGTTGTAGTCCTGGGCAATCGCCAGCAACTCGTTGCGACGACGATCATCCAGCTCGACGGCAACGTCACCTTCCATCACGTGGGTGGAAATGCTCAGCATCTCCTCGACCGCGCCCTTGCACACCAGCAGGTGATCGTTTTGCGCGTCCTTGACCACTATCGACAGGCGACGGCGGATAAAGTCGAACGGCAGTTCATCCACCTTGCTGTAGGCGAACGGTATCTGGAACTTCGGGTTCTGCTCCGAGAACTGGACGACCGCCTGATCCATCAGGTTCTTCATGCCGCTTTGGTGATGGCTGTTGAGCCAGGCCAGGGTCAGCACCGAATCATCACGGTTGCCGAAGGCGTTGACGTGGTGCTCGAGGATGATCTTGTCCTGGGTCAGGGTGCCGGTCTTGTCGGTGCACAGCACGTCCATCGAACCGAAGTTCTGGATCGCGTTGAGGCGCTTGACCACCACCTTGCGCTTGGCCATGGCGGTTGCGCCCTTGGCCAGGTTGGCGCTGACGATCATCGGCAGCATTTCCGGGGTCAGGCCCACCGCCACCGCCAGGGCGAACAGCAAGGCATCGCTCCAGTCGCCCTTGGAGAAGCCGTTGAGGAAAAACACGATCGGCGTCATCACCAGCATGAAGCGGATCAGCAGCCAGCTGACGCTGTTCACCCCGCGGTCAAACGCGGTTTGCACCCGGGAGCCGACAATCGCTTTGGCCAGGGAGCCAAAGTAGGTGCGCGGGCCAGTGGCAACCACCACGGCTTGCGCCCGGCCACTGACGACGTTGGTGCCCATGAAGCAGATGTTCGGCAGGTCCAGCAGGTTGCCTTGGTCCGCGGCTGTGGAGGTGGCGGATTTTTGCGTGACGTCCCCGAGGGTGTCGTACTTCTCCACCGGCAAGGCTTCGCCGGTCAGCACGGCCTGGCTGATGAACAGGTCACGGGACTCGATCAGGCGGATGTCGGCCGGGATCATGTCGCCGGCAGACAGTTGCACGATATCGCCAGCCACCAGGTCGCGCATCGGCACTTCCCGCAGGGTTGGCTTGGAGCCCACTTGCTCACGGCGCAGCACTGTGGCGGTGGTGCGCACCATGGCCTTCAAGGCTTCGGCGGACTTGGCCGAACGGTGTTCCTGCCAGAACCGCAGCAGGCTGCTGAGCATGACCATGGTCATGATAATGATGACCTTGGTCAGATCGGCTTCTTCACCGGCCTGCAGTGGCAGCCAGTAGTCAGTGACGAAGCTGATGGCGCCCAGGGTCAGCAGCACATAGATGAACGGGTTGTTCAGGGCCTGGAGGAATTGCACGATGGCGTGAGGCGGCTTGTCGTGAGCCACCTCGTTGTAGCCTTCACGTTGCAGGCGAGCAGAGGCATCCAGTTCGGTCAGGCCATCCTTGGTTGCCCGGACATTGGCGAGGGTTGCCGAGAGGCCGTTCTGGGCTTCGCGGGCGGCACGCATCGACAGTTTGGTGTCGGTGTCCGTGCCGTTTTTCTTGTGCAGTTTCGGGTTTTTTACTGCGCTCATTGTGTGTACTCCTGTCGCCAATTTTTCGACAAAACATACCCGGTACTTACCTGATGACAGGCGAGCGAAAGCATGCCGAGTCGCTGACTTCGCGATCGGTTTAAATAAAGTGTTGGGTAACTTTCTACAGGCCCGCTAACAGCGCGTTAGTTAACTAGCGCGCAGCGGGCTACTACTGGCTTCGTCCATAGAGAACTCCAGCTAAATAATTAACGGATAATCAGAAAGTTGCTGTTTCCAGCCGGCTTACGCCGTGCGAGCTTCCACGTAGAGGCTCAGCATCAGGCTCGCTTGCGCGACCAGGCTGGAAACGTTCCGTCTCTGTGGGTCTTGAGGGTCGGCGTGATCCCATTGCTGGACCAGATGGCCGGTGGTGGGGCAGATACGCCAGTGGGCCCGGGGAGTCGGGCACACACGGGGGGATGAGGTCACAAAGGTGCTGCGGGTAGGGGAAAAGTCTACGGGCTCGCGGCACAATTTGGCACGCAGGGCGGCAGCCAGCGTACGCAGATCAGGCAAAACAATCAGTTGAAAGGTCATAACACACCTCGGGACCGGACTGGCATCCGGTGAGGCAGTTACGTTGGAGCGTCAGGCTCTAGCGCAGCTTACTCGGCCGGAAAGGCGAGTCCCGTCATTTTTTCTGGGTTTGGTGCCCGATTTGCCGTATTCACGGTGATCGGACAGCGACTAGATACTGTGTCCATTGGCTTCTTTTGTGAGGTTGAAAAATGGCCCTGAGTTGCAGGCACGGGGAATTTACTCAGGCAGTTGCCGGATGTCAACGGTTAATGACTTAATTTGTTACTGGTTCAGAGTTTGTTCAGATAGATGGTGGAGGGGGAAGTTGCTGTGGTTAGTGTGCTAATTGATAAATGATCTGTGCCTGTTGGATGGGTGGGGTACATATCCGTTATTTGTGTTATGGCTGATATTGGTTCCGCTCTTACAGCGGCTCACTTTTGAAAAGCGCAAAAGTAAGCAAAACGCTCTTGC
>NZ_JAAAFU010000097.1:0-166153 GCF_019352905.1 Pseudomonas sp. Xaverov 83
TGGTGGGGCAAGAGCGTTTTGCTTACTTTTGCGCTTTTCAAAAGTGAGCCGCTGTAAGAGCGGAACCAATCTCAGCCATCACCCAAATAACGGATATTCACTCACTCACTCACTTAATCAATCAACCCAGCCCCAACCGCTCATGCCACTCGGCAATCGACTCCTCTGGATACTCCTCAAACTCCAGGTCCCCCGCGCGAACACTCACCTCAACCCACGGCGCCTTCGACCCCAGCATCAGATGCGTATGCTCCGGCGGCACCGGCAACGGCGTATCAATCGCCGAAGCAAACGGATGAATCAACTCCGGCCACTGCGGACTGAACAACCACAACCCCGACCCACACTGCGAACAAAAATGCCGCTCAGCCGTACTCGCATGCGCCCGGCTATCCCCCGGCCCTTTCATCCGCGCGTGATAAATCGAAATCAACTTGCGCCCCCGCACCTTGAGGCTCCTGGCATCCCCCCCAAGGTTGATCGCATACCCGCCACCCCCCTGGGTCTTGCGACAAATCGAGCAATAACACCGCTGATAAGGGTAGGGATGCGCACTCTCAAGACTGAACGAAACCGCGCCGCAATGGCAGGAACCTTCAAGCTGCATGACCAGATCTCCTTCGCAAAAGAGCAACGTTAGCTTAGGCGCCCGGCAGCCGGGGCGGTTCCATCTCGGGCATCAAGGTCGCGATCAACGCCCGAATCGTCCCCGGCAACGCCTCCAGTTCCCGCACCAGAATACTGCGCTCGCGCACTGCCCAAACTTCATCCAGCTTCACCGTCACCAGTTGCATGGTCCGGCTGTGCCGCACGGCGGCCGACTCGGGAATGATGCCGATCCCCACGCCCGCCTCAACCATCCGGCAGATCGCCTCGAAGCTCGACATTTGAATGCGCAACGACAAGTGCTTGCCCAGCCGCTCCACATGCTCACGCAGGAAACTCAGCAACGTGCTGCCGTCATGCAAGCCGATATGTTGATAAGCCAGGGTTTGCTCCAGCGTCACCGAAGGCAGGCCCGCCAGCGGATGCCCCACCGGTACCGTCAGCACCAGGTGGTCGGTGCTGAAGTGCAGCACCTGCAAACCCGACGCTTCCACAGGCCCGGCGATGATGCCCATGTCGCTGGTGCCATCCAGCACGCCCCGCACGATATCCCGCGACAGCCGCTCCTGCAGGTCCACCGTCACGCCGGGGCGCTGGGACAGGAAGCCGGCCAGCACCTCCGGGAGAAATTCGGTCACGGCGGTGGTGTTGGCAAAAATGCGGATATGCCCGGCCGAGTCGATGCCGTATTGGGTGAACTCGCTTTTCAGGTAATCCACCTGGCGCATGATCAGCCGCGCATGGTGCAGCAGCCGTTCGCCCGCCGGGGTAATTTCCACACCACGGCTGTCGCGGTACAACAGGCGGGTGTCGAGTTGGCCCTCCAGGGCCTTTATCCGCGCACTGGCGGCGGCCGGCGAAAGGAACGCGCGCTTGGCGCCCTGGGTCAGGCTGGGGGATTCGGCGATATGGATAAACAGGCGTAAGTCAGCCAGATCAAAGTGCATGCAAGGCTCCGGGGCAGCGACGAAGAACCCATGTGGGAGCAGGCAAGCCAGCTCCCACATTGATCATCCGGGTTCTTGAGATCTTTTTATGGGCGATGGCGTTCAGCATAGCCGAACGCTGCTTTATTGAAATGCAAATTCTCAGAACGGCCAAGGCCCAGCATGATCCGGCTCAGACTCCCTGCCCGAGGACATGCACCTGATGAGCGCCACAGACTGGATCGGCCGTAGCGAAACAGCCCACGACCACTTGAGCCACAACCTGCTCAAACGCATCGCCGCGACCTTCGGCGAAGCGGTACCGGCAGATGGCGAGGCGGTTCCGCCCTTGTGGCAATGGGGCTTTTTCCAGGACCCGCTGCCCGAATCCGCCCTGGGCGGTGACGGCCACCCGGCCCGTGGCGGGTTCCTGCCGCCGGCGGATAACCGCAACCGCATGTGGGCCGGTGGACGCATCGAGTTCTTCCATGGGTTGCGTGCCGGTGAGGCAGCCACCCGTGTCTCGACCATCACCCAAGTGGAAGAAAAAACCGGCCGCACCGGCTCGCTGCTGTTCGTCACCGTGCGCCATGACTACTCCCAGGACGGCCGCCTGGCCATCCGCGAGGAACAGGACATCGTCTATCGCGAACCCACGCCGCCCAAGCAGGGCAGCGGTGACGTATTACCCGAAGGTGACTGGCGCGAAGCGGTCGACCCGACGCCAACCCTGCTGTTCCGCTACAGCGCCGTGACCTTCAACGGCCACCGCATCCACTACGACTATCCCTATGTCACCGGCACCGAGGGTTATTCGGGGCTGGTGGTGCACGGTCCGCTGATCGCCACCTTGAGCCTGCGCGCGTTTTGTCGGGCGAACCCTGGGGCCACGTTGCGCCGTTTTTCCTATCGCGGCGTGCGGCCATTGATTGCCCCGCAGCCCTTTGAAGTCGGCGGGCGCATCACTGCGCCGGGCGTGGGCGAACTGTGGGCGGGCAACGCTGACGGCCTGGCCCAGCGCGCCGAGCTGCATTTCGAATAAACCTCCAAAAACAACAGGCGGAGAGCCGTTAATGAACCCGAATGACAACGAAGAACTGAATGCCATCCGCGAAGGCGTCCGCGCACTGTGCGTCGAATTCGACGCTGCCTACTGGCGCAAGGTCGATGAAGAAAAGAGCTTTCCGGAAGCCTTCGTCAAAGCCTTGACCGACGCCGGCTGGCTGTCGGCAATGATCCCCGAAGCCTACGGCGGCTCCGGCCTCGGGTTGGCGGAAGCCTCGGTGATTCTTGAGGAAGTGAACCGCTGTGGCGGCAACTCCGGCACCGTCCATGGCCAGATGTACAACATGTTCACCTTGCTGCGCCACGGCAGCGAAGCGCAGAAAAGCTTCTACCTGCCCAAGCTCGCCAGCGGCGAACTGCGTCTGCAGTCGATGGCCGTGACCGAGCCCACCACCGGCACTGACACCACCAAGATCAAGACCACCGCCGTCAAGCGCGGCGACAAGTACGTGATCAACGGCCAGAAAGTCTGGATCTCGCGGGTGCAGCACTCCGACCTGATGATCCTGCTGGCCCGCACCACGCCGCTGGCGGAGGTGAAGAAAAAATCCGAAGGCATGTCGATCTTCCTGGTGGACCTGCGGGAAGCCATTGGCAACGGCCTGACCGTGCAGCCGATTGCCAACATGGTCAACCATGAGACTAACGAGCTGTTCTTCGACAACCTGGAATTGCCCCTCGACAGCCTGATTGGCGAGGAGGGCAAGGGTTTCCGCTACATCCTCGATGGCCTGAATGCCGAGCGCACCCTGATTGCCGCCGAATGCATTGGCGACGGCCGCTGGTTTATCGAGAAAGCCAGCGCCTATGCCCGTGACCGCGTGGTGTTTGGCCGGCCCATCGGGCAGAACCAGGGCGTGCAGTTCCCGATTGCCGAAGCGCATATCGAGATCGAAGCGGCCGACTTGATGCGCTGGCGTGCCTGTGAGGAATACGACAGCGGCGCCAACGCCGGGGCCAGCGCGAACATGGCCAAGTACCTGGCGGCCAAGGCGTCCTGGGAAGCCGCCAACGCCTGCCTGCAAACCCACGGCGGCTTCGGGTTTGCCTGTGAATACGACGTGGAGCGCAAGTTCCGCGAGACCCGCCTGTATCAGGTCGCGCCGATTTCTACCAACCTGATCCTGTCCTACGTGGCCGAGCATTTGCTCGAACTGCCACGCAGCTTCTGAGGGCCCGACTATGAGCCATACCCAAGCGCTGTGCCGGTTCCTCGCCGAGTTGAATTACGAGCAGTTGCCGGACGACGTACTCGCCCGCACCGAAGACCTGTTCCTCGATTGGCTCGCTTCGGCGCTGGCCAGCCAAGGCGCGCATCCGATTCCGCTGTTCGAGCGTTATGCCCGCAGGATGGGCCCGGCCAATGGCCCGGCGCAGATCATCGTTAACGGGGGCAGCAGCAGTGCGTATTTTGCCGCACTGGTGAACGGTGCGTCGTCGCACCTGGTGGAGCAGGACGACCTGCACAACAGCTCCGTCTTGCACCCGGCGACCGTGGTGTTTCCTGCTGCATTTGCCGCAGCGCAAGACCTCGGCAAGTCCGGTAGCGAACTGCTGTTGGCCTCGGTGGCCGGTTACGAGGCCGGGATTCGCATCGGTGAATTCATGGGCCGTTCCCACTACCGGATCTTCCACACCACGGCCACCGTCGGCACCCTCGCGGCGGCTGTCGCGGTGGGTAAATTGCTCGACTTCAATCAAGAGCAGTTTATCAACCTGCTGGGCAGTGCCGGCACCCAGGCGGCCGGTCTTTGGGAGTTCCTGCGGGATGCCGCCGACTCCAAGCAACTGCACACCGCCAAGGCGGCCGCCGATGGTTTGTTGGCCGCGTATTTGACGGCGGACGGGCTGACCGGTGCGCGCAATATTCTGGAAGGTGATCAGGGGATGGCGGCGGGCATGTCCACCGACGCAGACCCCGGCAAACTGTCGGATCGCCTCGGCAGTCGCTGGGCGTTGCTGGAAACCTCGTTCAAGTTTCACGCCTCGTGCCGCCACACCCATCCAGCCGCCGATGCGTTGCTGGACCTGATGCAGCGCGAGGGCATCAGCCATGAGCACATCACCCGCGTGGAAACCCGCGTTCACCAAGGCGCCATCGACGTATTGGGCCGGGTGACGCTGCCGCAGACCGTGCACCAGGCCAAGTTTTCCATGGGCACCGTGCTGGGGTTGATTGCCGTGCATGGCAAGGCCGGGCTGACCGAGTTTCACGAGCTGGCGCTGAGCGACGGGGACGTGGCGGCGTTTCGCGACAAGGTCTCCATGACCCTCGACGCCGAAGTCGACGGTGCCTATCCGCAGCGCTGGCTGGGCCGGGTCATCGTGACCACCGTCGATGGCCGCACCTTGCACGGCGCCATCGACGAACCCAAGGGCGATCCCGGCAACACCCTGAACCGTGCCGAGTTGGCCGACAAATTCCAGCGCCTGACCCAATTCAGCGGCGCCCGCACGCCCGCGCAAACCACCGGGCTGATCGAAAAAGTCTGGGATCTGCGCAACGCCACGTCCCTGGCTCACTGGCTTTAAGGAATCGTCATGACTGCTAATCAACGACCGTTGGACGGCATCACCGTCGTCAGCCTGGAACACGCGATTGCCGCACCGTTCTGCACCCGTCAGTTGGCCGACCTGGGCGCCCGCGTGATCAAGATCGAACGCCCGGGCGCCGGTGACTTTGCCCGAGGCTACGATGAGCGCGTGCGCGGCCTGGCGTCGCATTTCGTGTGGACCAACCGCTCCAAGGAAAGCCTGACCCTGGACCTCAAACACGATGATGCCGGGGACATCCTGGAAACCCTGCTGGCCGACGCCGACGTGCTGGTGCAGAACCTGGCACCGGGCGCTGCAGCGCGCATGGGCCTGTCATTTGAGGCGCTGCATGAGCGCTTCCCGCGGCTGATCGTCTGCGACATCTCTGGCTATGGCGAAGGCGGACCTTACGAGAAAAAGAAAGCCTACGACCTGCTGATCCAGAGTGAAGGCGGCTTCCTCTCGGTCACCGGCGGCCCGGGTGAGGACCAGATGGCCAAGGCCGGCTGCTCCATCGCCGATATTTCCGCCGGGATGTACGCCTACAGCGGCATCCTCTCGGCGCTGCTGCTGCGGGGCAAAACCGGGCAGGGCAGTCGCATCGACGTCAGCATGCTGGAAAGCCTGGTGGAGTGGATGGGCTACCCGATGTATTACGCCTTCGACGGCGCGCCCCAGCCACCGCGCGCGGGTGCGGCGCATTCGACGATCTACCCCTATGGGCCGTTTCCCACCGGCGACGGCGGCACGGTGATGCTCGGTTTGCAGAACGAACGGGAATGGGCGGCGTTCTGCGACAAGGTGCTGCTCACGCCGGAGCTGGCCACCGACGAGCGTTTCTCGGCCAACTTCAAGCGCTCGGAAAACCGCGACGTGCTGCGTCAGATCATCGTCGACCGCTTCACGCAGATGAGTGCCGAAGCCGTGATCCAGCGCCTGGAAGACGCGCAAATCGCCAGCGCCCGGGTCAACGATATGCAAGGCGTGTGGGACCACCCGCAACTGAAGGCCCGCGACAGTTGGCGCGAAGTCGACAGCCCGGCGGGCAAGTTGCCGTCGTTGCTGCCACCGGCACGCAATGCGGCGTTTACCCCGCGCATGGACGCGGTGCCGGGACTGGGGCAGCACAGCCAGGGGATTCTCGACCAGTTGGGTTACTCCGCTGAAGCCATCGACAGCCTGCGTGCACGCGGCGTTATCTGATAAGGAATTGAGCGATGCCAACTTCTCTTGTGCGCTCTGCGCTGTTTGTACCAGGCAGCCGCCCGGAACGTTTTACCAAGGCCTTGGCCAGTGGTGCCGATGCGGTGATTGTGGATTTTGAAGACGCGGTGGAAGAGCCGCTCAAGCGTCAGGCTCGGGACAACCTCGGGGCGTTTTTGCAGGCGACGCCGGATGCGCGGGTGTGGGTGCGGATCAATGCGCCGGAGCACCCCGAGCATTTTGCCGATGTAGCGTTCTGTCAGGCCCACGCCGGGGTGGCGGGGGTGTTGCTGCCCAAGGTTGAAAGCGCGGCCCAGGTGGCCGTAGTGGCGGCAACGGGCAAGGCCATCTGGCCGATCATCGAGAGTGCGCGGGGCTTGCTGGCGGTGGCGGAAATCGCCCATGCACCGTTGGTGGAGCGCTTGTCATTCGGCGGCCTGGACCTGGCGCTGGACTTGAACCTGAGCAGCGGCTCCCCGGCCGCGCAATTTGCCCTGGACCAGGCCCGCCTTGCCTTGATCGTGCATTCCCGCGCCGCCGGGCTGGTGGCGCCACTGGACGGCGTGCACCCGGCCATCGACGACCCCGAAGGCCTGCGCCGCGCGATTCGGCATGCCTATGAAATGGGCTTTGCCGGCGCGCTGTGTATCCATCCCAGGCAAGTGGCGGTGATTCACCAGGCGTTGGCCCCCAGCGCCGAAGATTTGGCGTGGGCCAAACGGGTGGTGGAAGCCGGTGCACATGGGGCCGGGGCCTATCAACTGGATGGGCAAATGGTGGATGCACCGGTGTTGCTGCGGGCGCAAAGATTGCTGGCCGCACAACTCTAAAGTGTGGGAGCTGGCTTGCCTGCGATAGCGGTGGTTCAGCCAAGGATGTGTTGCCTGACACGCCGCCATCGCAGGCAAGCCAGCTCCCACATTGGATCTCCGTTGTTTGTGAAGTCGGCGTTCGTCCACGCCGAACGCAGGTATCTAAAATTCGAAATTCTCTATACGCGTGACATCAGGCACCTTGCCCTATAACACAACAATAAGAAGGTGATTTTCCATGCTCAAGCTTTCTCGGGCGCTGTTCTGCGCCGCCACCTTGTTTGCCGCGGGCCTGGCCCAGGCGGCCGACCCCATCGTGATCAAGTTCGCCCACGTCGTCGCGGAAAACACCCCGAAAGGCCAGGGCGCGTTGCTGTTCAAGAAGCTCGCTGAAGAGCGCCTGCCCGGTCGGGTGAAAGTCGAGGTGTACCCGAACTCTTCACTGTTCGGCGACGGCAAGGAAATGGAAGCGCTGCTGCTGGGCGACGTGCAGATGCTGGCGCCATCCCTGGCCAAGTTTGAGCAGTACACCAAGCAAGTACAGATCTACGACCTGCCGTTCCTGTTCAACGACCTGGCGGCAGTCGACCGCTTCCAGGCCGCCCAGGGCAAGGCGTTGCTGACCTCCATGCAAGACAAGAACATCCTCGGCCTGGCCTATTGGCACAACGGCCTCAAGCAGTTGTCGGCGAACAAGGCATTGCGTGAGCCCAAGGATGCCCGTGGCCTGAAGTTCCGCGTGCAGGCCTCCAGCGTGCTGGAAGAGCAGTTCAAGGCGATCCGCGCCAACCCGCGCAAGATGAGCTTCGCCGAGGTGTACCAGGGCTTGCAGACCGGCACCGTCAACGGCACCGAGAACACCTGGTCGAACTATGAAAGCCAGAAGGTCAACGAAGTGCAGAAGTACTTCACCGAGTCCAACCATGGCCTGATCGACTACATGGTGATCACCAACGCCAAGTTCTGGAACGGCCTGCCGCCGGATGTGCGCACCACCCTCGACCAGATCATGGTTGAAGTCACCGTCGAGGTGAACAAGCAGGCCGAAGCGCTGAACCAGTCGGCCAAGCAGAAGATCATCGACGCCAAGACCAGCGAAATCATCGAACTGACCCCCGAGCAACGCCAGCTGTGGCGCGAAGCCATGCGCCCGGTGTGGCAGAAGTTCGAAGGTGAAATCGGTGCCGACCTGATCAAGGCGGCCGACGCGTCGAACCAGTAATTGGTTGCTGAAACAAACCCGACTCCTGTGGGAGCGGGCTTGCCCGCGATGGCATCACCTCGGTCTTCCTGAAAGACCGAGTTGCCCGCATCGCAGGCAAGCCAGCTCCCACATTGATCCGGTTTCGTCAGTGACTTGTCGTGAATATCCCCGTCCAGTTTCGCGAGGTTTTGCCATGCAAACGCTAAGGCGCGTCTGGGAGCACCTGGAGGAAGGCTTTATCGCCATCCTGCTGGCCGCCATGACCCTGGTGACTTTTGTCTACGTCATGCTCAACAACATCTACACCCTGTTCTTTGCCCTCGCTGATAAGTGGGCGTGGAGCAGCGGTTTCTTCAATGCCCTGGGTGATCACACCATGGGCTGGGCCCAGGACATGACCTGGAGCGTGGCGCTGACCAAGGCCATGTTCGGCTGGCTGATTTTCTTCGGCATCTCCTACGGCGTGCGCACCGCCGGCCACTTGGGCGTCGACGCCCTGGTCAAGCTGACGCCGCGCCGGGTGCAGCGCCTGCTGGGCATGCTCGCCTGCCTGTGCTGCCTGGCGTACGCCGGGTTGTTCATGGTCGCCAGCTACAAGTGGCTGAGCGCGGTGACGACGGCGCACATCGGCGCCGAAGACCTCGACAAGTTCGGCATCGATGTCGACGACATCGTGGTGATCGTGCCCATCGGCTTTGCCCTGGTGTTCATCCGCTACCTGGAAATCTTCTACCGCATCTTCACCCACCGCCAAACCGGGCTGGGCCTGGCCGACGAAGCCGGTGAAGCCAGCAAGTTGGCCGGCAGCCATGAGGAGCGTCACTGATGGCCGTTCTGTGTCTGTTTTTGCTGCTGTTCGTGTTCATGTTCCTCGGTGTGCCCATCGCGATCTCCCTGGGTTTGTCGGGCGCGGTGTCGATCCTGATGTTCAGCCCGGACTCGGTGAGTTCCCTGGCAATCAAGCTGTTTGAAACCTCGGACGCCTACACCTTCCTGGCGATTCCGTTCTTCCTGTTGTCGGGTGCGTTCATGACCACCGGCGGCGTGGCGCAACGGCTGATCGACTTTGCCAACGCCTGCGTCGGGCATATCCGTGGCGGGCTGGCGATTGCGGCGGTGTTGGCGTGCATGCTGTTTGCCGCGCTGTCGGGCTCATCGCCGGCGACGGTGGCGGCGGTGGGGTCGATTGCCGTGGCGGGCATGGTGCGCTCGGGTTATCCGAAGGAATTCGGCGC
Organism: Pseudomonas sp. Xaverov 83; assembly: GCF_019352905.1. NCBI lineage: Bacteria > Pseudomonadati > Pseudomonadota > Gammaproteobacteria > Pseudomonadales > Pseudomonadaceae > Pseudomonas > Pseudomonas sp. Xaverov 83. The sequence goes on from NZ_JAAAFU010000097.1 coordinate 9,587, forward strand.
CGGGATCATCTGCAACGCCGGCACCCTGGGCATCCTGATTCCGCCGTCGATCGTGATGGTGGTGTACTCGGCGGCGACTGAAACCTCAGTGGGCAAGCTGTTTATGGCCGGGGTGATTCCGGGCCTGCTGCTGGGCTTGATGTTGATGGTCGCGATCTACATCGTCGCGCGCATCAAGAAGCTGCCGGCCCAGCCACGGGCGACCTTTCGCGAGTGGCTGACCTGCGCCCGCCGTGCGTTCTGGGGCTTGTTGCTATTGGTGATCATCCTTGGCGGCATCTACAGCGGCATGTTCACCCCGACCGAAGCGGCGGCAGTGGCGGCGGTGTACTCGGCGTTTGTCGCGCTGTTCGTCTACAAGGACATGAAGATCAAGGATTGCCCCAAGGTGCTGCTGGAGTCCGGGCGCCTGGCGATCATGCTGATGTTTATCATCGCCAACGCCATGCTTTTTGCTCATGTGCTGACCACGGAGCAAATCCCCCAGGAAATCACCGCATGGGTGATCTCCGAAGGCCTGACGCCGATTGGTTTCCTGATCATGGTCAACGTGGTGTTGCTGGTGGCGGGCAGCTTTATGGAGCCGTCGGCGATCGTGCTGATCCTGGCGCCGATCTTCTTCCCGATCGCGATGAAGCTGGGGATCGACCCGATTCACCTGGGGATTGTGATGGTGGTCAACATGGAGATTGGCCTGGTGCATCCACCGGTGGGGCTGAACCTGTTTGTGACCTCGGCGGTGACCGGGCTGACGCTGGGGCAGACCATCCGCGCGGCGTTGCCGTGGCTGATGATTTTGCTGGTGTTCCTGATCATGGTGACCTACCTGCCGTTCATCTCCCTGGCCTTGCCGCACTGGTTGGGGATGTAAGCACAACTCAAATCACGCCACAAAACACTGTGGGAGCGGGCTTACCTGCGATGAGGGAGTGTCAGCCAGCATAGGTGCCGACTGATACACCGCCATCGCGGGCAAGCCCGCTCCCACATTTGATGTGTGCAGGGACTTATTTATCCATCGCACTCAGGATCGCATGGGCCACTTTCACCCGTTCGGCATTCGGGTAGTTTTTGTTCGCCAGGATCACCACTCCCAGGCCTTTGCTCGGTACGTAAGCGACGTAGGCGCCAAAGCCACCGGTGGCGCCAGTCTTGTTCACCAGCGTGTCGATATGGGGCGCTTGCGGTGGTGTCAGCCAACTGACCTTGTGGGGCTGGAAGGCCATTTGCGCCGAGTTGCCGTCAGTCAATGCATCCAGCGTGATCGGGTAGGGGTACATCTCCCAGCCGAGGCCCTGGGTCATGCCATCCACCGTGTAGTACCCGGTATGGGTCGCGGCAATCGCCTGTTGCAGGGGCTTTTCCAGCTTCGCCGGGTGCATGTTCACTTCAACGTACTGAATCAGGTCCGAAGTGCTGGTCTTGATGCCGTAGGCTTCGGCGTCGAGGGCGCCAGGGCCGACGCGCACTGGTTTGCCGGCCTTGTCGTAACCTTGGGCGTACAGGTTCATTTGCGCCTTGGGCACGGTGATAAAGGTGTGCTTTAGGCCGAGTTTCGGCAGCAGGGTCTGCTCCATCAAACGGTTAAACGGCTGGCCGAGGCTTTGCGCTGCCAGGTGGCCGAACAGGCCGATACTCGGGTTGGAGTAGAGGCGTTGGGTGCCGGGGGCGAAATCCGGTTTCCAGTGCTGGTAATAGCTGATCATCTTGCCGGTGTTATCGGACTCTTCGGGGAATTGCAGCGGCAAGCCACCCGCAGTATAGGTGCCGAGGTTGAGCAGGCTGATGTGGTCAAACTTGTCGCCGCGCAATGCCGGCAGGTATTGGCTGGCCGGGTCTGACAGTTTCAGCTTGCCGTTGGCCAGGGCATAGCCGGCGAGGGTGGCGGTGAAGGTCTTGCTCACCGAGCCGATTTCAAACAGGGTGTTTTCGGTGACGGGCTGCTTGCTCTCCTTGTTGGCGACGCCGTAGTTAAAGTATTGCGCCTTGCCGTTCTGTATCACCGCGACCGACAGGCCGGCGATGTCCTGTTGCTGCATCAGGGGTTCGACGGTACTGTCGACCACCTGGAGAATATCGGTGGCGGCCATGCAGTTGCCGGCGCCGAGCAATAAGGCGAATATCGTGGTGTTGCGCACGGTTGGGAAAATGGATGTGTACATGATGACGTGACTTCCATGAAGGTGATCGGGTGAATACCGTTGCCTGCGCAGGCGCCGCAAATTTAGGCAGTTTGTGATCCGGCGGCAAACGATGATATCTCGCAACAGCCATTAGAAAAATTAGGGTCAAGCCATGCTCCGTTCCCATTTGCCTCTCAACGCACTGCGGGCCTTCGAGGCTTCCGCACGGCATTTGAGTTTTACCCGGGCGGCGATTGAGTTGTGCGTCACCCAGGCGGCGGTCAGTCACCAGGTGAAAAGCCTGGAGGCTCAGCTCAATATCACGCTGTTCAAACGCCTGCCTCGGGGCCTGATGCTCACCAGCGAGGGCGAGACCTTGCTGCCGGTGCTGCGGGAATCCTTCGACCGCATCGCTCAAACCTTAGGCCAGTTTGAAGGCGGGCATTACCGCGAAGTCTTGACGGTGGGCGCGGTGGGCACCTTTGCGGTGGGCTGGCTGTTGCCGCGGCTTGCGGATTTCCAGGCGCGCTACCCGTTTATCGACCTGCGCCTGTCCACCAACAACAACCGCGTCGATGTGGCGGCCGAAGGCCTGGATTACGCGATTCGCTTTGGTGCAGGTGCATGGCACGGCACCGAGGCGTGCCAATTGCTGGAGGCGCCGCTGACGGTACTGTGTGTGCCGCAACTCGCCCGGCAATTGCAGACCCCGGCGGACCTGTTGAAGCACACGTTGCTGCGGTCCTACCGCGCGGATGAGTGGACGCAGTGGTTCCAGGCCGCCGGGTTGCCGGCTGACACGCTGGTGCCGCGCAGTATCGTTTTCGACTCGTCCCTGGCGATGATGGAGGCAGCGCTGCAAGGGGCGGGGGTGGCGCTGGCCCCGGCGATGATGTTCAGCCGGCAGTTGGCGACGGATGTGATCCGGCAGCCGTTCGAGGTGGGCATCACCACCGGCAGTTATTGGCTGACGCGCTTGCAGTCCCGGGCCGAGACACCGGCAATGCTGGCGTTCAAGGCGTGGTTGCTTGAGATCGCCATGAACTAGTCCCTCGCCACAGGTTATTCTCCCACTCGGTCTGCCCACTGATCATAAGAGGCTGCAATGCAAACTTCCGGCGTGGACATCCGTCAACTCAAGGCCTTCGTGGTGGTGGCCGAGGAACTCAGCTTCGTGCGTGCCGCGACCCGCCTGCATGTCTCGCAACCGGCGCTGTCCCAGACTATCCGCCAGTTTGAGGCGCTGCTGGACGTACAACTGTTCCAACGCAACACCCGCAACGTGGCATTGACCGAGGCGGGCCTGGCCTTGCTGGTAGAAGCGCGGGATATCGTCAATGGCGTAAGCCGCCTGGTACGCACCGCCCAGGAACATGCGCGCGGGGTGCGCGGTTCCTTGAATATTGGTTTCCTGATCGGCGCCGGTGTGGACCTGATGCCACAGATCCTCAGTGTGTTCGCCAAGCGCTACCCGGAGATCGAATTGGTGGTGCGCGAGTATGACTTCGGTTCGCCCCATGCCGGGATCGACGAGGGCATGGATGTCTCGGTGCTGCGCCCGCCACTGGGCCTGGCCGACATCGAGTTGCACACCCTGGTGACCGAACCCTGCGTGGCGTGCCTGGCGTCCAGTCATCGGCTGGCCGGGGAGAGCAGCGTAAGCATCTACGACGTGTTGGAAGAGCCGATTATTGCCGCGCCGGGGGTGGGTGTGTGGCGCAGTTTCTGGACCGCCGACGCGTACCGCAATGGCCAGCCGGCGCGGATCGTCCATGAAGCTTCGACGGTGGAGACCGAGTTGCAGGCGGTGGCGTCGGAGCGAGGGATCAGTATCACCGCGCTGTCCACTGCACGTTTTTATGCGAGGCCCGGCCTGGCGTTCCCGGTGATCAGCGATATGCCGATGTGTGAAGTGGCAGTGGCGTTGCCGCCGCAACCGAGTGTGGCGGCGCGCAACTTTGCCGAGTTGGCGATGGAAGTGGCGAGCAGCCGGCGTTAGTCAGGACAGGTCATGCAGGGATTTGCCGTTGGGTGCACCCACCTGCAGTTCGGAAAACTCCACCTCCAGCCCGCCACGTTCCGGCGTGCAGCAATAGGGCCCCACCTGATACGACGCAGCCACGGGGAACGGCGCCAGGCGCACTAACGGCCAGCTCACGCCATCCACCGACACCTGCACACGCAACACGCCCTTGGCCACCGTGACGCGAATCCAGAACGCTTCGGGATTCCCTGGGAACACCCCGGTGGCCCAGTCCGACACGCCATCAGTCAATACGCTGCTCAACAGCGTCACACCGTCGGACAGTTCCGCACCGATCTTCACCCAATGCGCTTCATCCACCCGCACCATCAACCCGGCCTGGTCATACAGGTGGGTAAACTCACTGTGGATTTTGACTTGGGCGGTAAAGTCGCCGTCGGTTTCAACAAACAGGAAATGCCCGTTGTCGCGTACAAAACCATAGTGGGTTTCACGCCAGAAATCGGTACTGGCATCGGTGCGGACCTTGAGTCGCTCGCCTTCTCGGCGCCAATGCTGGGGTTGATTGAGCCAGCTGGCCTGTTCAAACATCGGGAAGCTCCTTGGAGGTGACAAGACAAAACCCCGGTGTTCGGGGTTTTGTCTTTTGGCTGCAATCAGCGGCTAGTGGTCGAGCAATTTGCCGCTCGGCCCGGCGGTGCCATTGTTAAGGCGCGTGCGCAGTGAAAACAACCACCACAACACGCCCACGCCGAGTGTAACCCCGGTAGTGATAGCGCCAGTGTGGCTTTCTTCCGGCACGCTCAGGGTCAGGATCACCGCGATGGCCCACAGGCCGCCGAGGATAATCATCGGCAGCAACCAGCGGCCCAGGCTGAACACGCCCGCAGGCGCCCCCGGCATCCGGCCGTTTTTATAGGCCAGGTACGCGGCAATCAGCGTCAGCAGGTAAGTGCAGTAGTAGGTCAGGCCGACCATCGAGTAGATCGCCGTGACAAACCCGCCACTCGCCAGGTTCAGCAGCACGGCGATGGCGGTGATCAGCACGATGGCGGCGACCGGCGTGCCGAAGTGCGGGTTGATCTTCGCCAGCACCTTGGAGCCCGGCAGCATGTTGTCCCGGGACAGGGCGAAGGTCATGCGCGTGGCCACCGCCATGTTGGCGATCAGGCAGGCGAGGATCGAGGCGAAAGCGATCACGATCATGCCCACGCCGGCGGCATTGCCCAGTTGCAGGCGCACGATATTGATCACCGGGTTTTCGCTGTGGCTGAGCAGTTCGCTGACCGAGCCCGGGATCGCGATGCTCAGCAAGGCGAACACCACGAAGCCCAATACGCTGGACACCAGCACCGCACGAATCATCGCCCGGGGCGCGGCGCGGCGTGGGTCCTTGGTTTCCTCGGACAGGTCGGCGGCGCCTTCCCAACCCAGCAGCACCGAGACCGGCAGCAAGGTGGCGAGGGCGATGGTGGTGAAGCTGAGCGTGCCGCCGCTCACTGGTTGCGCGGAGGTCAGGATCGCCACGCCCTGGGTGTGCTCAAAGAAGAAAAACACCCCGAAGAACAACGCAATCGCCAGCAGTACCGTGCCGATGATTTCGATGATCGCGCCGATGTCGTTGATCCGGGTTGCCAGGCGAATCCCGCAGATATTCAGCAAGCCCACCACCAGCGTGGCGCCGATGCTCAGGCCCTGGATCTGACCCTGTGTCGGGTTGGCCCAGATCTCCGGTGCGAACACCGTACCGATGGCCGCCGAGGTGGCGGCTGTACCGGCGACAAACGAGGTGAACGCCACCCAGCCGGTAAACCAGCCGAAGTGATTGCCCGCCAACCGGCTGGACCATTGGTAGGCGTAGCCGGTGAGCGGAATGCGCCCGGCCAGGTGGCAGTAGACCATGACGATGCAGCACACCAGCGGGATCACCAACAGCCACAGGAGGATGCCGATGCCCCCGACGCGGTTGAACGGGTCGGCGAACAGCGTGACCACGCCGGTGTTGATTGAGACCATGGAAAAGGCCAGGGCAAACGAGGTGAACGAGCTCATGGTGCGGTGCATTTTTTGCTCGTAGCCGAGGCTGGCGAGGTCGGCGTCGTCGCTGGACAGCGGGGCCTGGGCATTCGGCGGGGCGGTCACGGTGTTTTCAACGAATGTGCTCATGGCCGTTGCTCCTCGATGATGCCGATCACCTCGTCCAGCACGTCGAGGGCCTTGGCCAGCAACGGGCGTTCGATATCCAGCGCAGGCTTGACCTTGATCAGGTTGCCCAAACCGGCATAACGGCTTTCGCCAAACAATACGCCGCGCTCCACCCCAAGGCGATACACCTCCTGGGATTCCCGGCAGGCCGGTTCCTTAGTGGTGCGGTCCTTGACCAGTTCGATGGACGCCATCAGTCCGGGGCAGCGCACGTCGCCGATCAGCGGGTGGCGGGTTTGCATTTCCTTGAGGCGGGCGGTGATGTAGTCGCCGGAGTCCCGGGCTTTTTCGCAGAGGTTGTCGGCGACGATGGCTTCCACTGCGGCGTAGCCGGCAGCCAGCGAGACCGGGAAGTGGCCGAAGGTCAGGGCTTCTTCACCTTCGTCGAACCATTTGAGCTTGTCGTCGGCCAGGATCCCGGCCAAGGGGAAGCCGCCGCCGACGCCTTTGCCGAACACGATGATGTCCGGCAGCACGTCGTAATAGTCCGCAGCGAACATAGTGCCCATGCGCCCGAAACCGGTTTGCACTTCATCAAAAATCAGCAACACGCCGAGGCGGTCGCAGATCTCGCGTACGCCCTTGTAGTAGGAACGGGGAAATTCGATGTGCCCGCCGTTGCCCTGGATCGGTTCCATCATCACCGCCGCCACGCCACCGTCGACGCCTTTGAGGATGGTTTCTTCCAGCAGGCCGAGGCACAGCTGCGACTCGGTTTCCGGATCCATGCCCAGGCGCGTGCGGTACGGGTTGGGATGCGGCACGCGAGTGAAGCGCGGTTGAATTGCCAGGAACGGGTTGTTCGGATGCGGCCAACTGGCACCGAGGGTGGCCAGGGAGCGGCCATGGTAGCCGTCTTGCAGCACCAGCAGGTTTTGCGCGCCGGGGCGGTTCTTGAAGGCCAGTTTCATCGCCATTTCACCGGCGAGGCTGCCATGCAGGGCGAAGCCCATTTGGTTGAGGGAACCCGGGGAGACTTCCCGCAGCTTCTTCACCAGCCGGGTGTGGGCCGGTGAACCAAAATTGGGGCGGATGTGGGTCATTTCGCGCAATTGTGCGACGGCGGCTTCCACCACCCGAGGGTCATTGGCCCCCAGGTTGTTTGACCAGGCCTGGGCGGTACAGTCGATGTATTCCTTGCCCTGATCGTCCCATACCAGCGAACCTCTGGCCTTGACCAGGTTGATCTTGGCGGGTGCGGTGTTCATCACTTCATTCATCTGCTTTATCTCTTTTGTTAGGGCGGCAGTGTTTGGGGATGTGTGCAGTTAGGGTTGTGACTCGCTGCATCGAGTTGACCCGATGCTAGCTCTGGGGACGGGAGGAATAGAAAGACCGATTGCAGTGGGATTGATTGGTGTGGCTTATTAATAAAATCCGCTGAAACAAAATGAAACATTTGTCGCGGGCCAGCCTCTACCGTATCTCCACGACGAGTACCTCTATGAAAATTCCGCGTCCCTCTTCGCGAATGCCCCACCTCACGCAACTGCGCAACCTGAAGATGGCGCGCTCCGCCCACGCTTATGTGCGGGGCAGTACGGTTCAGTTTTATGAGTGGCTGCACAGCCAGCGCGGGCGGCGCTTGCCCCACGGGCCGGCGATCTGGATCTGCGGCGACTGCCACGCCGGCAACCTCGGGCCCACGGGCGATACCAAGGGCCGGATCGACATGCATATCCGCGACCTTGACCAGGCAGTGATCGGCAACCCGGCCCATGACCTGGTGCGCCTGGCGCTGTCCCTGGCCACCGCTGCCCGGGGTTCGGACCTGCCGGGGGTGACCACCGCCCGCATGCTTGAGGAGATGATGGTGGGCTACGCGCAGGCGTTTAAGGACAAGCCCGACGAGGCACCGCCGCGTCCGTCCCAGGTCAAGGCCGGGATGCGCAGTGCGGTGGAGCGCACCTGGAAGAACCTGGCCCGCGAACGTATCGAAAACACCCGGCCGACGATTCCGTTGGGCAAGCATTTCTGGTCGTTGTCCCGGGCGGAAAAGTCAGCGCTTGAGACGTTGTGCGCTTCGGATGAAATCCACCGGTTGGTGACTTCGCTCAAAGGCCGATCCAACGATGACGAGGTTGAGCTGCTGGACTCGGCGTACTGGGTCAAGGGTTGCAGCTCCCTTGGGTTGTTGCGGTATGCGGTGTTGTTGGGGGTAGGGGACCAGGACGATCAGGAATACTGCCTGCTCGATATCAAGGAAGCGGTAGGGGCTGCAGCGCCGCGGGCGGCACGGGCGAAGATGCCCCGGGATAATGGCCGGCGAGTGGTGGAGGGCGCCAGGCACCTGTCACCGTCGTTGGGGGAACGGATGCTGGCGACGCGGTTTCTGGATCACGGTTTTTTTATCCGCGAGTTGTTGCCCCAGGACATGAAGCTGGAACTGGATGAGTTGAGCGAGATTGATGCAATGCACGCGGCCGGGTACCTGGCGCGGGTGGTCGGCGTGGCGCATGCACGGCAGATGGACCGGGATACGCGCAAGGACTGGATGGCGGTGTTGCAGGAGAACCGGTCGAAGCAGCTGGATGCGCCGTCGTGGTTATGGACCAGTGTGGTGCAGTTGGTGGGGAACCATGAGGAAGGGTATCTCAACCACTGCCGGCAGTACGCGCTGGAACAGGCCAGACGCTGATCAGCGGGCGGGCGTTGAGCGGCGAAGGTCATGCCAACTCACCCTACAAGATCTTGTAGGTGCCAAGGCTGACCAAGTCCTCTATAAAAAGCCGCACTTCCCCCAGCCCCAAGGAACTCCCAGCCATGCACATGGAAGAGCACACGCTGAGCGAAATGAGCGACGAACTTAAACTCATGCTAGGCCGCTTTCGGCACGAACAATTCGTCGAGAAACTCGGATGGCGACTGCCTGTCCATCCGCACCAGGCCGGTTGTGAATGGGATCAATACGATACCGAGCACGCCCGCTACGTGCTGGCGTTCAACGAGCACTGCGCAATCATCGGCTGCGCCCGCCTGATACCCACCACACTCCCCAACCTGCTGGAGGGCGTTTTCAGCCATACCTGCGCAGGGACACCGCCCAAGCATCCGGCCATCTGGGAAATGACACGCTTCACCACCCGCGAACCGCAATTGGCCATGCCGTTGTTCTGGAAAAGCCTCAAGATCGCCAGCCTGGCGGGCGCCGATGCCATCGTCGGAATCGTCAACAGCACGATGGAGCGCTATTACAAAATCAACGGGGTCAACTACGAACGACTGGGGCCGGTCACCATGCACGAAGACGAAAAAATCCTCGCCATCAAACTCTCGGCTCACCGTGAACACCACCGCGGTGCTTGCCCACCGTCAGCCTTCATGTCCGGCGCATTATTGAAACAGACCGCTTGAAACACGCCGAGTCGTCCGTTTGATCGACTCGGCGATTATCGACGAACCTCAGATATAGCCCAGCGCAACGGCGTAAGACACGGCTTGCACGCGGTTGCTGGCGCCGATTTTGCGCTGGATGTTGCGGTGATGGTAATTCACGGTGTCGGTGCACACGCCCATGATCACGCCAATTTCCTCCGAGGTCTTGCCGTCTGCGGTCCAGCGCAGCACATCACACTCCCGCCCACTGAATTCCACATCCGTGTTGAACACACGAACGTCACTCTCCAGCTCGGAGATTTTCTCGTGGGCTGCGGCGGCAAACGCTTTGGTCACTGGCTTCAATGCTTCGAACTCTTGAAGGCTGATGACGTTGTCCTTGCGTGCCAGGCTCAACACCCCGACGCGCCCCTGGGTGCTGAATGAAGGTTGTGCCAGGCCGTGGCAGAGATTCGAGTCGTTGGCTTCAGACCACAGGTGCGGGCAACTCCGGAATAGCTCATTGCTCCACAAAATGGGGGCCGACGAGACTTTGCTGTGTTTCACCGTGGGGTCGATCGTCGCGTAGTTGGCTGCCTGATATCGCCGTATCCAGTCCTCGGGATAATTGCTGTACATATAGGTCTTGGGGCGCATGAACGGCGTCGCGCTGCACATGCCATAGGCAAAAAAATCAAACCGTAGTTCACGTAAAGCCTGCAACGCGACAGCAGTAAATTCCTGCATATTCATGGTTTGCGCAAAGATACTGTAAAAATACGCATCCCATCCCAACAGCTGTCCTAATTCCATTTTGAACACCTTAAAAGTTGGAAACGAGTCGTGAGACTAGACCAACCTGAACTCATGTCAACACACAAAACTGCGCGGTCATAGACGCCTTCGCACTAGCACTAGATTTCTTATGTCTAACTCAACTAACTAGCCATAGGCCATTGATAGCCTGACGATGCCGGTTGGCCATTGCCGACGCTCGGTCGACGAATGCGCCTTGCGATTCATAATAATGCAACAGTCCATCAGACGAATCTTAGTCCGTTTACTTTTACCCGATCCCTACAAGATCTGGTAGTTCCAACCTCAAGAAAAGCAGGTGTATAAACAACACCCCGCAGCACAACCACGAAGGCGCAAAAGTTAAAATCTGTAAATGCCGTCGTACGCAATTAACTAAATATTTACTTGATTTCCAAAAAATCAATTCAACTAAGGAGAACGCTGCCCATGCCTACTTCGCTTTCCGCTAGTGGCTTTAATGATCAGCTTGAACTTCGCCGAAAAAATCGGGCCACCGTCGAGCAGTACATGCGAACCCATGGCAAAGATCGCCTGCGGCGTCATGAGTTGTTCACTCCCAATGGCAGTGGCGGCTCCTGGAACACAGAAACCGGCGAACCCCTTGTATTCAAGGGCCATGCCAAACTCGCCGCCCTTGGGGTATGGCTGGAAAAGTGCTTTCCAGACTGGCAGTTTCATAACGTCCGGGTGTTTGAAACCGACAACCCCAACCACTTCTGGGTGGAAAGCGACGGCCGTGGCAAAACCCGGGTGCCCGGTTATCCGGAAGGTTATTGCGAAAACCATTACATCCATTCCTTCGAACTGGACAACGGCAAGATCACGCAGAACCGTGAGTTCATGAACCCCTTCGAGCAACTTCGCGGCCTGGGCATTCCCGTGCCAAAAATCAAACGTGAAGGTATTCCCGCCTCATAAGCCCCTGAACATTGGAGAGTGAACATGCCTACTAATGCCGTGCGACAACTAACCGCAAGTGACACCACTGAACTTCGCCGCAAGAACCGCGCCACGGTCGAGCAATACATGCGTACCAAAGGTCAGGACCGCCTGCGCCGCCATGAGTTGTTTACCGAAGACGGCTCGGGTGGTTTATGGACCACGGATACCGGCGCGCCCATTGTCATCAGTGGCAAAGCCAAGTTGGCCGAACATGCTGTTTGGTCACTCAAGTGCTTCCCGGATTGGGAGTGGTACAACGTCAAAGTATTTGAAACCGATGACCCCAACCATATTTGGGTCGAGTGCGATGGTCACGGCAAGATCCTCTTTCCGGGTTACCCGGAAGGGTATTACGAGAACCACTTCCTGCATTCTTTCGAGCTGGAAGACGGCAAGGTAAAACGCAATCGCGAGTTCATGAACGTCTTTCAACAACTGCGCGCCCTGGGCATTCCAGTACCGCAGATCAAGCGTGAAGGCATTCCTACGTAATCCTTTGGGAGAGTGATCGCATCATGGAAGACTTACTGAAACGGGTTCTAAGTTGTGAAGCGTTCCAGCAGCCTCAATGGAGCGAACCCTCACAATTGCATGACGCGCAGGCCTACCTCAGGGACAGCGCGTCACTGATTCGCGTCGAAGACATCCTGGTCTTGCGTGCCACCTTGGCCAGGGTCGCGGCCGGCGAAGCGATGATCATCCAGTCCGGTGACTGCGCTGAGGACATGGATGAAAGCGCTGCCGGCCATGTAGCCCGCAAAGCTGCGGTGCTGGACATCCTCGCCGGAGCGTTCCGGCTGGTGACCCAGCAACCGGTGGTGCGGGTAGGGCGGATTGCCGGGCAGTTTGCCAAGCCGCGTTCCAACAACAGCGAACGCATCGGCGATGTCGAGTTGCCGGTGTATCGCGGTGACATGGTCAACGGCCGCGAGGCGGTCTGCGGCCATCGCCAGCATGATGCGCAACGCCTGGTTCGCGGCTATCGCGCCGCGCAGGACATCATGCAACACCTGGGCTGGAAAGAACCGGCCGGCAAGGAACAGCTCAGCGGCTCTCCCGCCTGGACCAGCCATGAGATGCTGGTGCTCGACTACGAATTGCCGCAAGTGCGCCAGGACGAACAGGGCCGGGTATTTCTCGGTTCAACCCACTGGCCGTGGATCGGCGAGCGTACCCGTCAGTTGACCGGCGCTCACGTGGCCCTGCTCAGCGAAGTGCTCAACCCGGTGGCCTGCAAGGTCGGCCCGGACATCACCCACGACCAGATACTGAGCCTGTGCGAACGCCTGGACCCCAGGCGCGAACCCGGTCGGCTGACCCTGATTGCCCGCATGGGCGCCCACAAGGTCGCCGATCGCCTGCCGCCGCTGGTTGAAGCGGTGCGCCTGGCTGGCCACAAGATCATCTGGCTCAGCGACCCGATGCACGGCAACACCATCGTCGCGCCCTGCGGCAACAAGACCCGCATGGTGCAGACCATCACCGAGGAAATCACCGCCTTCAAGCATGCCGTGACCTCGGCCGGTGGCGTGGCTGCCGGCCTGCACCTGGAAACCACCCCCGATGACGTCAGCGAGTGCGCCTCCGATGCCGCCGGCCTGAGTCAGGTTGCCAGCCACTACAAAAGCCTGTGCGACCCACGCCTGAACCCCTGGCAAGCCATTACTGCGGTGATGGCCTGGAAAAACCTGCCTTCCTCCACCCATGCTTCCCTTTGACTGGAGTTTGTCGCCATGACCGGCATTCCATCGATTGTCCCTTACGCCCTGCCTACTTCCCGCGACCTGCCCGTCAACCTCGCGCAATGGCGCATCGACCCCGAGCGCGCCGTGCTGTTGGTGCATGACATGCAGCGCTACTTCCTGCGGCCTTTGCCGGATGCCTTGCGTGAAGCCGTCGTGGGTAATTCCGCGCGCATTCGTCAGTGGGCTGTCGACCACGGCGTGCCGGTGGCCTACACCGCCCAGCCCGGCAGCATGAGCGAGGAGCAGCGCGGGTTGCTCAAAGACTTCTGGGGCCCCGGCATGAAGGCCAGCCCCACCGACCGCGAGGTGGTCGACGCCCTGACGCCCAAGCCCGGTGACTGGTTGCTGACCAAGTGGCGCTACAGTGCGTTTTTCCACTCCGACCTGCTGGAACGCATGCGCGCCACCGAGCGCGACCAGTTGATCCTGTGTGGGGTGTATGCCCATGTCGGTGTACTGATTTCCACGGTGGATGCCTACTCCAACGACATCCAGCCCTTCCTCGTTGCCGACGCAATCGCCGACTTCAGCAAGGAGCACCACTGGATGGCCATCGAATACGCCGCCAGCCGCTGTGCCATGGTCATCACCACCGACGAGGTGGTGCTATGAGCCAAGCCGCCGCCCGCCTCATGGAGCGCATCCTGCAACCGGCGCCCGAGCCGTTTGCCCTGTTGTATCGTCCGGAATCCAGCGGCCCCGGGCTGCTGGATGTGCTGATTGGCGAGATGTCGGAGCCACAGGTCCTGGCCGATATCGACTTGCCTGTGCCCTCGATCGGCGCTCCTCGCCTGGATGTACTGACGCTGATTCCCTACCGCCAGATTGCCGAACGCGGCTTCGAGGCGGTGGACGATCAGTCACCGCTGCTGGCGATGAACATTACCGAGCAGCAATCCATCGGCATCGAACAGTTGCTGGAGTTGCTGCCCAACGTGCCGATCCAGTTGAACAGCGAACGCTTCGACCTCAGCGACGCAAGCTATGCCGAGATCGTCAGCCAGGTGATCGCCAATGAAATCGGCTCAGGGGAGGGCGCCAACTTCGTGATCAAACGCACCTTTCTGGCGGAGATCAGCGAGTACGGCCCGGCCAGTGCGCTGTCGTTCTTTCGTCATCTGCTGGTGCGGGAGAAAGGGGTCTATTGGACGTTTATCATCCACACCGGCAGCCGCACCTTTGTGGGGGCATCTCCCGAGCGCCACATCAGTGTCAAGGATGGGCTGGCGGTGATGAACCCCATCAGTGGCACTTACCGCTACCCGCCTGCCGGCCCGAGCCTGACGGAAGTCATGGACTTCCTGGCCGACCGCAAGGAGGCCGATGAGCTGTACATGGTGGTCGACGAAGAGCTGAAAATGATGGCGCGCATTTGTGAGGATGGCGGCCACGTCCTCGGTCCTTACCTCAAGGAAATGACGCACCTGGCCCACACCGAGTACTTCATCGAAGGCAAGACCCGTCGCGATGTGCGCGAAATCCTGCGGGAAACCCTGTTCGCCCCGACCGTCACCGGCAGCCCGCTGGAAAGCGCCTGCCGGGTGATCCAGCGTTATGAGCCGCAAGGCCGGGCGTACTACAGCGGCATGGCCGCGTTGATCGGCAGCGATGGCAAAGGCGGGCGCTCCCTGGACTCGGCGATCCTGATTCGCACCGCCGACATCGACAACCGCGGCCAGGTGCGGATCAGTGTGGGCTCGACCATCGTGCGTCACTCCGAGCCGATGACCGAAGCTGCTGAAAGCCGGGCCAAGGCCGCCGGCCTGATTGCCGCCCTGAAAAACCAGGCACCCTCGCGCTTTGGCAACCACCTGCAGGTGCGCGCCGCATTGGCCAGCCGCAATGCCTACGTCTCGGACTTCTGGTTGATGGACAGCCAGCAGCGGCAACAGACCCAGGCTGACTTCAATGGGCGCCGGGTGCTGATTGTCGACGCCGAAGACACCTTCACCTCGATGATCGCCAAGCAGTTGCGGGCCCTGGGCCTGGTGGTGACGGTGTGCAGCTTCAGTGACGAGTACAGTTTCGACGGCTACGACCTGGTGATCATGGGCCCTGGCCCTGGCAACCCGAGCGATGTCCAACTGCCGAAAATCGACCATTTGCACGTGGCCATCCGCTCCTTGCTCAGCCAGCAGCGGCCGTTCCTTGCGGTGTGCCTGAGTCATCAGGTGTTGAGCCTGTGCCTGGGCCTGGAGCTGCAACGCAAGGCCATACCCAACCAGGGCGTGCAAAAGCAAATCGACCTGTTCGGCAACGCCGAGCGGGTGGGTTTCTACAACACCTTCGCAGCCCAGAGTTCAAGTGACCGCCTGGACATCAACGGCATCGGTACTGTCGAGATCAGTCGCGACAGCGAGACCGGCGAGGTGCATGCCCTGCGTGGGCCGTCGTTTGCCTCCATGCAGTTTCATGCCGAGTCGCTGCTGACCCAGGAAGGCCCCCGCATCATCGCCGACCTGCTGCGGCACGCGCTCATCCATACACCTGTCGACAGCAGCGTTTCGGCCGCCGGGAGATAACCATGCACAAGTACGTCATCATCGACGCCTTTGCCAGCGTCCCGCTGGAAGGCAATCCGGTCGCGGTGTTTTTTGACGCCGATGATCTGCCGGCCGCGCAAATGCAACGTATCGCCCGAGAGATGAACCTGTCGGAAACCACCTTCGTGCTCAAGCCACGTAACGGTGGTGATGCGCTGATCCGGATTTTCACCCCGGTCAACGAACTGCCCTTTGCCGGCCATCCGTTACTGGGTACGGCCATTGCCCTGGGCGCGCACACCGATAATCACCGGCTGTACCTGGAAACCCAGATGGGCACCATCGCTTTTGAACTGGAGCGTCAGAACGGCAGCGTGATCGCCGCCAGCATGGACCAGCCCATACCGACCTGGACGGCCCTGGGCCGCGACGCCGAATTGCTCAAGGCCTTGGGCATCAGTGAATCGACCTTTCCCATCGAGATCTATCACAACGGCCCGCGCCATGTGTTTGTTGGTCTGCCGAGTATCGAGGCCTTGTCGGCCCTGCACCCAGACCATCGTGCGCTGTCCAGCTTCCACGACATGGCCATCAACTGTTTTGCCGGCGCGGGACGGCGCTGGCGCAGCCGGATGTTCTCACCGGCTTATGGTGTGGTCGAGGATGCGGCCACCGGCTCCGCTGCCGGGCCACTGGCGATTCACCTGGCGCGCCATGGCCAGGTCGAGTTCGGCCAGCAGGTGGAGATTTTGCAGGGCGTGGAAATCGGCCGCCCTTCACTGATGTTTGCCAGGGCGGAGGGCCGCGCCGATCAACTGACACGCGTCGAAGTATCGGGGAATGGCGTCACGTTCGGACGGGGGACCATCGTTTTATGAACAGTTCAGTACAAGGCAAACCGCTGTTGGGTAAAGGCATGTCGGAATCCCTCACCGGCACGCTGGATGCCCCGTTCCCCGAGTACCAGACCCTGCCCGCCGACCCCATGGGCGTGCTGCGCAACTGGCTGGAGCGTGCACGACGGGTGGGCATCCGCGAACCCAAGGCGCTGGCGCTGGCCACCGCCGACAGCCAGGGCCGGCCCTCGACACGGATCGTGGTCATCAGTGAGATCAGTGACACGGGGTTGCTGTTCAGCACCCATGCCGGCAGCCAGAAAGGCCGTGAACTGACCCACAACCCCTGGGCTTCGGGTGTGCTGTATTGGCGCGAAACCAGTCAGCAGATCATCCTCAATGGCCAGGCCGTGCGCTTGCCGGATGCCAAGGCGGATGAGGCGTGGCTCAAGCGCCCGTATGCCACGCATCCGATGTCGTCGGTGTCGCGCCAGAGTGAAGAGCTGGAAGATGTGCAGGCCATGCGCGATGCCGCCAGGGAGCTGGCTGATGTTCAAGGCCCGCTGCCGCGTCCCGAGGGGTATTGTGTATTTGAGTTGCGACTGGAATCCCTGGAGTTTTGGGGGAATGGGCAGGAACGGCTGCATGAGCGGTTGCGGTATGACCGCAGTGATACGGGCTGGAGAGTGCGACGTTTGCAGCCCTGAGTAGCAGGGGCTGGCGTGCCAGCCCCCCGACAGGGTGTGTTCAGACCAGATACTTTTTAAACCAACCCAAGGTCCGCTCCCACGCCAGATTCGCCGCCGCCTCGTCATACCTTGGCGTCGAATCATTGTGAAAACCGTGATTGGCGCCCTTGTAGATAAACGCCTCGTACGTCGTGCCGGCTGCCTTCAACGCCTTCTCATACGCCGGCCAGCCCTCATTGATCCGCGTATCCAGCTCACCGTAATGCAACATGATCGGTGCCTTGATCCGTGGCACGTCCTTGGCCTCAGGCTGACGCCCGTAAAACGACACCGCCGCACTCAACTCCGGATAAGCCACCGCCGCCGCATTCGTCACGCCGCCGCCATAACAGAACCCGGTGATCCCCACCTTGCCAGTGCTTGCATCGTGGTGCATCAACCATTCGATGGCCGCGAAAAAGTCGTTCATCAGCTTCTCGGGATCGACTTTCTGCTGCAGCTCCACACCTTTCTCATCGTTGCCGGGATAACCGCCAACGGAGGTCAAGCCATCCGGTGCCAGGGCAATGAATCCGGCCTTGGCCAACCGACGGGCGACGTCTTCGATATACGGGTTCAGCCCACGGTTCTCATGCACCACCACCACCGCCGGCACCTTGCCGCTGGCCTTGGCCGGGCGCACCAGGTAGCCGCGCACCGTGCCGTTGCCCTTGGGTGACGGGTAGGTGATGTAGTCGGCGACGATATCCGGGTCGGTGAATTTCACCTGCTCGGCCAGCGCGTAGTTGGGGCTCAGGGCGGCGAGCAGCGCCGAGGCCGTCAGCCCGCCAAAGGTGAACAGCGCCGCGCGGTCGAGAAATTCCCGGCGGTTGATCTTGCCGTGGGCGTAGCCGTCGTAAAGCTCCAGCAGTTCAGGGGCGAAATCTTTGGCGGTCAGACGAGTCATCGGTAGCGTCCTCGATTAGCAGTGGGACTGAATGTAGACCAGTATCAGGCTTCCCGGCCATGGGCGGCGGCTGCCAATTGCCCGGTGTCGACCCGCACGAAGACCGAATCGCCAATGGCCGTCAGCACGCCATCGGCGTACACCTCGCACACCACGCGGCTCTTGCGGCCCACGTCACCTTCGACTTTCGCGCGCAAGGTCAGCGGTACGCCCATCGGTGTCGGCTTGATGAATTTGATCCCCAGGTTGCCGGTCACGCAGTCGATACGCGGCAGGCTGCCGGGTTCGCGTTGCTCGGCCCGGTAGTGGTAGGCCATGGCGGTCCAGTTCGAGTGACAGTCCACCAGCATCGCGATCAAGCCGCCGTAGACCAGGTCTGGCCAGCCGCAGTATTGGGCGTCGGGCTGGTGCTCGGCGATCACGTGGATACCGTCGGCGTCCCAGCGGCTCTTGATGTGAAGGCCGTGGGGGTTGCGGCTGCCGCAGCCATAACAGACGCCTTCGGGGGCCGTGGTGTCTTGCAGGGAAAGCGCGGGCATCGTGGCTCCTTGTTGTTTGAGTTCCGTCGGGGTACGAGCCTAATGCCAGGCACGTGAATAAATCCAGCACCTACGCTGTTAGCAGTGCACAGCGTGTTCATTCCCGGTTGAGAATCCCATGAAACCTCGATTGCTAGCGGCCTTCCTTACCCTCGGCACCTTGTCCAGCGCGTATGCGGTGGAATACATCGACGTGAATCCGGCGGCCAGCACCCTCAGCTTCACCTATGACCAGATGGGCCAGCAGGTGTACGGCACGTTTGGCAGCTATTCGGCGACCCTGAATTTCGACACGCAAAACCCGACCGCCGCCAGCACCGTGCTGACCATCCAGCTGCCGAGCATCAATGCCGGCAGCGACGACGCCAACACCGAACTGCCCAAGCCCGGCTGGTTCGACATGACGACTTACCCGGTGGGCATCTTTACCTCGACCCACATCACTGACCTGGGTGGCAACCGCTACCTGTTCAGCGGCAACCTGACCCTCAAGGGCCAGACCCGGCCGGTGGAGGTCAAGGTGGCGCTCAAGGAGCAGAGCGGCATTGGTGTGTTCGATGGCGAGTTGGTGCTTAAGCGCGACGACTTCAAGATCGGCGCAGGGGAGTGGGCGGACAGCGTGGTGTCCAATGCGATTGTCATCAAGTTCAAGATGGTTGCGCCTGAGCGCTGATGGCTAGCGGGCAAACTTCTTGGCCCCGGCCACACACGCAATCACTGCGACAGTCACCACCAGCATGCCCAGGCTCACCTGTTCATGCAGCAGCGTGGCTGCCAGTGCCAGGCCGAAAAACGGTTGCAGCAACTGCAATTGCCCGACGGCGGCGATGCCGCCCTGAGCCAGCCCGCGGTACCAGAACACAAACCCGATCAGCATGCTGAACAGCGACACATAGGCCAGGCTCAGCCAGGCCGGCAGGCTGATGTTAACGAAAGAGCTTGGCGCGAGGATCGCCGTCAGAGGGGCCACAATCGGCAGCGAGATCACCAGCGCCCAGCAGATCACCTGCCAGCCACCCAGGGTGCGCGAAAGTTTGGCCCCTTCGGCATAACCCAGGCCGCACGCCAGTATCGCCAGCAGCATCAGCAAATCTCCGGCAGGCGCGGCGCTCAGGCCCTGGGCGATGGCGTAGCCCACCACCAGCAGGCTGCCCAGAATCGAAAACAGCCAGAACACCGGCTTGGGCCGCTCGCCGCCACGCAATACGCCGAACACGGCGGTGGCCAGCGGCAGCAAGCCGACAAACACGATGGAGTGGGCGCTGGTGACGTACTGCAACGCCAGGGCGGTGAGTAGCGGGAAGCCGATCACCACGCCCAGTGCGACAATCGCCAAGGGCAACAACTGGCTACGGGCCGGGCGCTTTTCCTTGAACAACCATAGCAGGCACAGGCCAAGCAGGGCGGCGATGGTGGCGCGGGCGACGGTCAGGAACACCGGATCAAATTCCAGCACCGCCAGGCGTGTGGCGGGCAGCGATCCGCTGAAGATCACCACGCCGATCAAGCCATTGATCCAGCCGCTGGGGTTGTGTTCCTGGGTGTTGAGGTGCGTGGTGCGTTCCATGGGGGTTGGCTCGATAAGGATAAGTTGCGTCTCCCGCATCCTATGATTCACCATTGAGACAATCAAAAAATTGTCATGGATACATCCTCTATGCCTCGCGCCCGCTACAAGACATTGGTGGATACCTTCGCCCGGGATATCCGCTCCGGCACGATGGCGGCGGGCACCCGTTTGCCGACCCACCGCCAGTTGGCCGCCAGCCACGGCCTGGCGCTGGTCACGGCCAGCCGGGTGTACACCGAACTTGAGGCCATGGGCCTGGTCAGCGGCGAGACCGGGCGCGGGACCTTTGTGCGGGAAATCGCGTTGTCGCCGGGGCAGGGCATAGGGCAGATCGCCGTGGCGGCGGGCATGATCGACCTCAACTTCAACTATCCGTCGTTGCCGGGCCAGACCGACCTGCTGCGCACGGCGTTGCGTCAGTTGGCGTTGTCCGGCGACCTGTCGGCCCTGCTGCGCTACCAGCCCCACGCCGGTCGGTTGCACGAGCGGGCGGCGGTGGCGCGCCACCTGGCGAGTCGTGGGTTGACGGTGCAGGCCGAGCAGGTATTGATCGTCAGCGGTGCCCAGCACGGGCTGGCGGTGACCATGATGTCGCTGCTCAAACCCGGCGATGTGGTGGCGGTGGATGCGTTGACCTATTCGGGGTTCAAGGTGCTGGCCGAGACGTTGCACCTGGAAATCGTCGCAATTCCGGTGACCGCGACGGGCCCCGATTTGGCCTTTCTTGAACAACTCTGCGCACGGCGCCCGGTACGCGCCGTGTACAGCATGCCGACCCTGCATAATCCGTTGGGCTGGGTGATGAGCAGGGAGCAGCGCGAGCACCTGGTGGCGATTGCCCGCCAGCATGATTTGATCCTGATCGAGGACGCGGCCTACGCGTTTTTAGCCGAGGACCCGCCGCCGCCTGTGGCCGAACTGGCACCGGAACGCACGGTGTATGTGTCGGGGCTGTCCAAGAGCGTTGCCACCGGCCTGCGGGTGGGTTTCGTCGCCGCTCCGCAGCCGTGGATGGCGGCGCTGGAGCGTACGGTCATGGCCACCACCTGGAACACTCCGGGGGTGATGACTGCGGTGGCTGCCGCGTGGATCGACGACGGCACGGTGCTGCAGCTGGAAGCGCAAAAGCGTGAAGACGCCCAGGCGCGCCAGGCGGTGGCCGATGAGGTGTTGGCGGGATTGAATGTTATCCGCCATCCGTCTTCGTATTTTCTGTGGCTGCCCTTGCCGGAAGATGCCCGCGCCGATCAGATCACCATGGCGTTGGCACGGGAAAATATCTCGGTGTCCACGGCCGAGCCGTTTGCCGTCTCGGCCCACGTGCCCCATGCCTTGCGAGTGGCGCTGGGGTCGGTGGACCGGGAGGTGTTGCGCGAGGCGCTGCTGAAAGTGCGCTGGGCGGTGGAGGCGTACTAGGGGGCCGGATCGTTCCCACGCTCTGCGTGGGAATGCCGCCTTGGACGCTCCGCGTCCCGCTGTAGATTTGCGCGATAGTGACGCAGAGCGTCACCGGATGCATTCCCACGCAGAGCGTGGGAACGATCCAGGCGGGACTCAGAATTTGTACGCCTGGCGCCCAATCAGCA
Organism: Pseudomonas sp. Xaverov 83; assembly: GCF_019352905.1. Lineage (NCBI taxonomy): Bacteria > Pseudomonadati > Pseudomonadota > Gammaproteobacteria > Pseudomonadales > Pseudomonadaceae > Pseudomonas > Pseudomonas sp. Xaverov 83. The sequence goes on from NZ_JAAAFU010000097.1 coordinate 31,369, forward strand.
GCCACTTGCCTTTCTGCTTCTGCCAGACCTGGAAATTTTCAATTTCGGTAGGCACCTCGACGCCACTGTTTACCGCCTGGGCGGAAAAGTGGTTGCGCACCAGGGCGGTGTCGCCATTGAGGGTGATGGTCTGTTTCTGCATTTCCAGGGTCTTGAAGCCGCTTCTGCCGGTTTCAATGTCGGCGATAAATTCCTGCTTGTTCTGGACCTTGCCGCTGGAATGGCCGTAGGTGAGGTTGTTGGCAGTGAGAGCCTGCAGTTGCGGAATGTCCTTGTGCAGCATGGCCTGGGTCAGGTGATCGACCGCAACGGCGACATCCTTGTCGGCTGCGGCAGGCGCGGCGGCCGCGTAACCGCTGAACAGGCACAGAAAACCAATCAGAACCTTGACGTTTTGCATGGGTGTTTCCTTGTTGTTGTGGGTACTGGGACGACTCAGGAGTTGCGCTTAAGTCATCGTACAACCATGCCGTATTTCGTGGGATCAAGGAAAGTGAAATTTGTAGCGGGCCAGAATATAAGCGCTGTTTGTCAGTATTGGTCGTCGTATCACTTGCGAGATAACGCTCGGCACTTCCCGTGGAAATGGCACATGGCTATGCTGTGGCCGGCGACTTCATGGTGTGGATTCGCAACAGCCAGTGGGGACAACAAACATGACACCGGATCAAAAGTACGCGGCGGCCATGGTGCGCCTGGGTTATCAACTCAACGAGTTCAAGATCGGCGGCAACTACACGCCGCTGCTCAGGGATGGCAATCACGTTTATATCAGCGGCCAGATCCCGCGGGTGGGTGACACGATCGTGCTGCCCGGCAAGGTCGGCGAAAGCCTAAGCCTGGCCGATGCACAGATTGCCGCCGGCGTCAGCGCATTGCGTTGCCTGGGCTTGCTCAAGCAGGCACTGGGCTCCCTGGATCAGGTCAAGGCGATCCTCAAGATCAATGTGTACGTGCGCAGCGCGGATGACTTTGACCAGCAAAGCGAAGTGGCCAACGGTGCGTCGGACCTGTTGAACGAGATCCTGGGGACTGCCGGTTCTCACACGCGCACCTCGGTGGGCGTGCTGCAACTGCCCAAGGGCGCCGCCGTGGAAATCGACATGATCGCTGTAGCACAGGGCTGACACCGAGTGATTGCCGACGCTTTTACAGTGCTGATTCACTATGGGATTTATCTGCTGCCAGGGCTGATCCTGTTCGGCCTGTGGTTCGGCCTCACGCCAAAAACATTGCCGGGCGTGCGCATCGTTATTCTGCTGTTGGCCTTCGTGCTGATGCGCGATGCGATGACGCCGTTGGGCATTTGGTCGCTGAGCCGCGAGGTGCAGATCCAGTTCACGGCCAATCCCTTCGTGCTGGCGGCGCTGGGCGGCTTATCCCTTGGGCTGATCGCACTGCTCGCGCGCCTGGCCCCGGAGTTATGGCAACTGACGGTGCTGTTCAAGGGCAATCGCGCTGTGGGCCTGGCAGTGGGGTTGGTGGCCGGCAGTTTGATTGGCCTGCCATTGCGCCTGTATCAAGGCATCGAACCGGCGGCAATCCCGGCTTACTGGACCTGGCTGATGGGCATGCTGGTGCTTGCCTACTGCGCCAATGCGCTGGAAGAGGTGTTGTTTCGCGGCGTCCTGCAGGGCTATCTCGAACAGCACGTTAGGCCGCTGCGTGCGGCGTTGCTCAGCGGGCTGGCGTTCGCCGCGTGCCATTCATTTTTGGCCCTGAGCGTGACGCAACTGGGCTGGCCGGTGCTGGCCTTTACCCTGATTGAAGGCGTGGTCTGCGGGCTGGTGCGGATGCGCTACGGTGTGGTGGCGGCGACGGCCACCCATGGCACGGCGATCCTGCTGATTGCCGTGCCGATGGTGTGAGTCGTCTCAGGCCTGTACATCCACGCCGATGTGGGCCTGGAGCCAGTCCTTGTAGACCGCGATGTTATCGGTCGACTGGTCGCCATTTTTCGCGGTGACGGTCTTGCCGTCCAGGCGCCCGATATCGAGCAGGTACTGAAGACCGTTGGCCACATGGGTGGCGTCGCTTTTGCTGAGTGACTGAACATCGGGCAGTTCGACGGCGTTGCTTTTATCGTCGAAGGTCGCCCAAGAAGGGTTGGCCCTGGCGGTGGCAACGGTTTGCGCGGTCGAGCGCACTTGCTCCTGATAGCTGGCTTCCAGCTTGGCCTTGATCTCGGGCGTGGCGTTGGTGACTTCAATCCTGCCGGCCCGCAGGGTGCCGTTTTCCATGGACTGGGTCAGGCTCTTCTGGGCCAGTGCGATGAGGCTGGTGCTTCCGATCATGATGCTGCTCCCTGGTTGGTAGCAGAGGCAGAGCAAGAGTCAGGCCATGTGCTGCAAGGCCAGTGCTGCGGGGCCGCTGGGCAGGGGAGTGGTCAGGGGTTGCCGGATCCGGCAAGGCATTGCCTATTTCGACCGCTCATACGCCGCGGTCATCACCTGCCACGTCTGCGCATCCGCCGGAATCAAATGCTCAATGCGCAACGACGTCACCGTGATGTCCTGGGGCATGCCGAAGGTGGTGAAGGTCGACATGAAGTTCAGCTCACCTTCACGGGAGTTGACGCGTGTCAGCACCAGTGGCGGTGGTTCATTGACCAAGGCTTCGGTACTTTGCGGGGCCGGCAGGCTGTCCAGAAGCCTGGCAAGTTCGGGGTTGCCCAACGCCTCGCGCGTCGCCCGTTGCCAGGCGATGGTGCGGATTTCTTCAGCGTTGATCAAATGATCACCCAGGCCGCCAGGCTGTAGCAGGGTGACCAGCAAATTCAATCCATCAGCCGCCTCCGGTTTGATCCCCACCAGCTCGAACAGCACCTGGGTACTGGCGTTGGCGGCGAGCACTTCCCAATGGCTGCCCAGCACGATCGCCGGCGCAGGATTGTTCGCGTGGAGCACATGGCTGATCGCCTCGCGAATGGCCTCCATGGAGGGCGAGGAGAGCGGGGTTGCCTCATAACGCGGGGCGAAGCCGGCGGCGAGGAACACGCTGTTGCATTGCTCCAGCGGAACCTCCAGCGCCATCAGCAAATTATGCAAGGTGCCCGGGCTCGGCTTGGCGCGCCCGGTCTCGATGCAGCTCAGGTGGCGTTGGGAAACCCCGGTGATCAGCGCCAGTTCCAGCTGGCTCAGTCTGGCGTGCCGACGCAGCACGCGCAGTTGCGTGCCGGCGGTAGTGTCGGGGTTGGCGCGGGGGAAAGGTTGGCTGCTCATGGGTTGACTCTGGCCGTGCGGGTCGGTGGTGTCGATGACCTTTGAGGTCATTGAGAGGGAGAGGACGTTATCACTAATGTGCAGCTTTCCGAATCGTTGTCTCCAAGGAGGAGAGCATGCGCAGACCCTGGATTGCCCTGGCCGGGTTGTTGGCTTTTGCCCTGTACACATTGATCACGATGTTGATCGCCGATCAATCGCTCATGGCGTTCGGGCTTGAATTGGTGTCGAGGCCGGACACTGCCCAGGTGGTGATTGACTTGTATCTGATGGCGGCCTTGGCCTGTGTGTGGATGTACCGGGATGCGCGGGCCAGGGGCAAATCCCTGGCGTCGGTGTTGCCCTATTTACTGGTAACGGCGGTTTTCGTATCCATCGGTCCGCTGCTGTATATCGTGGTCAACGGGTTCCGCGAACCTTCAGGGGGCCAGTGATGGAGGTTTATGCGCTGTGCGTGCTGGTGCTGTTCCTGAAGATGTTGGCGATCTCCTGCTACCAAGGCTTCTTTCGGCTCAGATACCGTGCATTCACTAACCACGAGGATGCAGCTTTCTTCCATCGCGATGCGAATCCCCAGGAGTTACCGCAAGTCTCCCGGGCCGAAAAGGCTTGGGCCAATGATCTGGAAAATATTCCGTTGTTCTTCATTTTGGGTGGCCTGTGCCTGGCGATGGAAACGCCAGGCACCGCTACCGCGGGGTTGTTCTGTCTGTTCACCGCTGCCCGTGTGATGCATACGGTGATGTATCTGAGCGGCCGCCAGCCCTGGCGCACCCTCGCTTATGGAGTGGGAGTGCTCTGTTTGTCGGGGCTGGCCGGTCTGCTTGGCGCTGGGCTGATAACAATCAAGGGGTGAGAAAGGCCTGATAGTTGTCCTTGGTGATCTGTTGATAGGGAATGGTCAGCTCCGCCGTGTAGGGCTGCTTTCTGATCATCTTTAGCGCCAGGTCAATCGAGCCGACGGCCTGGCCCTTGTTGTCCTGATAGGCCGTGACTACCAATAGATCTTTTTTGATCGCATCCAGGCCGGCGGGTCCGCCGTCGCTGCCGCCCACCAGGATGTCCTTGCCAGGGTGCATACCGGCCTGGGTAATCGCCATCGCGGCACCGATAGCCATTTCATCGGCATTGGCCGCCACGGCGTCGATTTTCTTGCCCGAGACGATCCAGTTGTTCATCAGGTCCATGGCCTTGCTGCGCTGCCAGTCGGCGCTTTGTTCTTCGACGATATGGATGTTGGGGTAATCCTTCAGTACGTTTTTCACGCCCTGTGTGCGGTTGTGGGTGGCGTTGTTAGAGAGCAAGCCGAGCATGATTGCGAGGTTGCCCTTGCCGTTCATTTTTTCCGCGAGGTAGCGCATCTGAATCTCGCCCGCTTTGATCTCGTCCGAGCCGACATAACCCACCCCGGCCGGTAAGCCGGGGATGTCCGGGCGACGGTTGACGTACACCAGCGGGATACCCGCCTGCTGGGCATTCACAGTCATTTTCTGGGTAGCGGCGGTGTCGACCGCGTTGACGATAATCGCGTCCATGCCTTGGGCAGAAAAGCTCTGCACCTGGTTCAGTTGGCGCACCACATCGCCTTGGGCGTCTTCGAATTGCAGGGTCACGTCGGTGAGGTCCCTGGCGTGGGCCGCCATGTAGTCACGCATCTGGGCGAGGAACACATCGTCCACCTGGGCGATGCTGACGCCGATGCGTGTCTCGGCGAGGGCGAGCGGGGTAACGATGAGGGTCAGGAGCAAGGTCAGCAGCTGTTTTTTCATGGTTTCAGTCCGTTTTTTGTTGTTTTGGAAGACGTTGAAAACATTCCTCAGCCTTGGCGTTTGGCGCGTAGTTGCGCAACGTGTTCGGCAAAGGTCTCGTAGGGCCAGCGTTCGTTCAGTGCCTGCAACATCAGTTGCTGCCCGGTTTGCGGAGCCAGGCCCTGTAAGGGTGGGTCGGTATCCAGATTGGTGGGAAAGGAATAGCCATCGGCGGTGCAGGCGATCACCGCGTGCAGCGCCTCGTCATCCATGACGTTGTCCGCCAGGCGCTCCAACAGGCAAGGGTAGAGCGCCAGCATCATCCGGTCGCGGTCCACAGCCTCCATCGTTTTGCCGAACGCCGAGGAGATTTGCAGCAGGTTGGCCATGCGCTGGCGGTCCGGTGTGCGATTGGTGCCAGCGGCGTGAAACAGGGCCGGGTTGAAGAACAGCAGGTCACCTTTGTTCAGCGGCAATTGCACTGCATGCTGCTGGAAGTACTCGATGAATTCAGTGCGCCTCCAGGCCAGGTAGCCCAGCGGGTATTGCTGGGAAAACGGCAGCAGTTGGGTCGGGCCGGTTTCCAGGGGCATGTCGCTATGGGCCACGGCCCCTTGCAGCGTGAGGTATTGGGACAGCGTGTGCAGGGGCAACGGAAAGCGCTCCACCACGTCGATGGTCTGGAATCCCAGGTGATAATCACGGTGCGGTTGCTGGGCTTGGCCACCGGGGTGCACCACGTTGACCTGGGCCGTGACTTGGTAGCCTGGGCCGAGCCAGGCTTGTGCGATCAACCCCAGCAGTGGGTTGGCGTAATATTCGACAAAGGATGCCGGTGACTGTAGTGCCGCCTTCTGTAATGAGTTCCAGATACGTCCGTTACTGCCGGCCTTGGCGAAGTGGTCGGCGGCCACACCTTGCGCAGCCTCTTGGGCAAAGATCGCTTCGAATACCTGGCTGTGACGGTCGACCACGTCCAGGTCGGCGTAGCCCTGGCGCACCACCATCACTCCCGGCCCCTGGCTGAACAGGCGATGCAGTTCGTCTAGCACGGCGTGATGATCGCCGTTGCGCAGTGCCTGGGCTTGATAGATCGGGATGTTGCTGCACACTTCGGCGCAGTGCGGGTAGTCCTCGGCAGCCGCCTGCTGGGCACAGATCGAGTGAAAATCTTCCAGTTGCACTGCGTCGGCGCTGACAAAGGCAGGCATCACGCACCCTCCACCAGGCTCAGGGCCTGATCGGGGCGTGGGGTGCCGCCGTCGCCACAGCCGATGACGCCTTGCTCCAGGTCGATCACCGTGCCGGTCATCATTCCCGACTCGCGTGACAATAGAAATGCCACGCTCTGGGCCACCTCTTCAGGTTTGAGCAGGCGGCCGAAGGGCTGCGCGGCTTCGGCGGCCTCCAACCAGCCATCCCCGGCACCGTGGTAGTGCCGCTGGATTTCATCCTCGTGAGGTGTGTCCATCCAGCCGATGTTCAAGCCGTTGACCCGAATCCGGTTGCGCAGGGCGCTGAACGCTACGTTTTTGGTCAGAATCGCGAGAGCGCCCTTGGACGCCGCGTAGGCACTCAAGAACGATTGCCCGCCGTGGCCGGTGACACTCTGGATATTGACCACTGCACCTTCAACCCTCTGGCTGATCATCAGCTTCAAGGCTTCCTGCATCAGGAAAAACGGCGCCCTCACATTGACCGCAAACAGTCGGTCAAACAGTTCGGGGGAGGTGTCGAGAATGGTGCCGCGATCCGACATCCCGGCGCAGTTGATCAGCCCGTGGAGGGTGCCGAAGTGGGCACGGGCCGCCTCGATCACGGCGCGGCAGTCGCCGATCTGTTCCAGGTCCGCCTGGACAAACACCGCGCGGCAATCGAGCGCTGCCAACTGCCGTACTTGCTCCTGGCCCTGGTCCGGGCGGCGTCCGCAGATGATCAGGCCGGCAGCACCGCGCCGCGCGAGGGTATGGGCGACGGCAGCACCCAACCCCTGGGTGCTGCCGGTGACGACAAAGTATTGGCCTTTGAAGGTATGGCTGAGGTCGGTTGAAGGCATCGGGGTCTCCTGGGTTTTTGTTGTTTTGAAGGCCGGGCTCGACGCCGGGCAAAACTGAGACTAGCATTGCGGTCACCTCAACGAGTCTCAAAAAGACCTCAAAAAAACCTCAGGCTCAACGGCATGCTCGAACGCGCTAAACACTTTTCCATTAAGCAACTGGCCACCCAGGCGGGCGTCAGCAAGGCGACGGTCGATCGCGTCTTGCATGAGCGCGGCAGCGTGCACGCCCAAACCCGGCGGCGTATCGAACAGGCTCTGGATGAGCTGGAATCCCAGGAAAAAAATGGCTTGGCAGTAGGCCGGACCTTTCATGTCGATGTGATCATGCACACGCCCAAGCGCTTCAGTGCGGCGGTGCAGGCCGCCATCACCGCCCAACTGGGCAGCCTGGCACCGTTTCGTATCGCCCCGCGGTTTCATTTGTTCGAAGAAATCGAGCCTCAGGCGATGCACGACCAATTGCTGCGCTGCCTCGAGACCGGCAGCCAGGGTGTGGTGCTCAAGGCCGCGGACGAGCCGGCGGTGAATCTGGCGGTCAAGCACCTGGCGGCCGCAGGTATTCCGGTGGTGACCCTGGTCACCGATCTGCCCCACAGCGAGCGCATCGGCTACGTAGGCATGGATAACCGCACCGCCGGACAAACCGCCGCGTACCTTCTGTCCCGCTGGCTGTCACCCCAACCCCAGGAAGTGGCGGTGGTGATTGGCAGTGAATTGTTCCGGGGCGAGGAAGAACGCGAAATGGGTTTTCGCATGTGGCTGCGCGGCCGTGCGACGCACCTGCGGGTACTGGATATCAGCGGTGGGTACGGCGTGTATGACCGAACGTTTGCCCGGGTCACCGATGCGTTGAAGCAGCATCCCGAACTGAAGGCGGTGTACAGCGTCGGCGGTGGCAACCGCGCAATTGTCGACGCCTTCGCAGCTCTGGATCGCCCGTTGGACGTGTTTATTGCTCACGACCTCGACGAAGAGAATCGCCAGCTGTTGGCTGAAGAAAAAGTCGCCGCGATTATCGATCACAACCTGCAGATCGATGCGCGCCATGTGTTCCTGCACATCCTGCAATTTCATCGGCTGTGGAAGGCTGGGCCGATTGCGCCGTCACAGGTACAGATCGTCACACCGTTCAACCTGCCGGACTGAATCTCCAAACCCAATAACAATCCCAGGAGTTCGACCATGCTACGTATCGCTGTCCTTGGTGCAGGGCGCATCGCCAACATTCACGCGGCCAATGTCGCGGCCCATCCTGATGCCACTCTGGTGGTGGTCGCCGACCCCTGGCGGGAGGGCGTCGATGGCTTGGCTGCGCAGCTGGGTTGCGAGGCGGCCTATGACTGCGCAGCAGTGCTAAGTCGGGACGATATCGACGCGGTGGTGATTGGCACACCCACCGACACTCATATCGATTTGCTGCTGGCGGCCGTGTCCCAGGGCAAGGCCGTGCTGTGCGAGAAGCCCATTGACCTGAATTTCGCCAAGGCGCGGGCGGCGGCGCAAGCTGTGGAGCGCGAGGGCGGCAAAGTAATGCTGGGCTTCAACCGCCGCTTCGATCCCGACACGCTGCGCCTGCGCCAGGCCATCGACGCGGGGCAAATTGGTGCTGTGCGGCAGGTGATCATCACCAGCCGTGACCCGGGGTTGGCGCCACGGGATTACCTGGCACATTCCGGCGGCATCCTGCGGGACATGACCATTCATGACTTCGACATGGCGCGGCACCTGCTGGGTGAAGAGCCCATCGAAGTCAGCGCGATAGCCAGCCGGCTGGTAGACCCGAGCCTGGCGCAGATTGACGACTTCGACAGCGTGATGGTGCTACTGCGCACCGCATCCGGGAAACAGTGCCATATCAACTGCTGTCGGGAGGCGGTCTACGGGTATGACCAGCGACTTGAGGTGTCCGGGGCCAATGGGGTGTTGCTCACGGATAACCATCGCCCCAGCACCTTGCGCCATTGGAACCACGAGCACACCGAGGCGTTGGAGCCGTTGCAGCATTTCTTCCTGGAACGTTATGCGGAGGCCTACCGCAATGAGTTGGGGCAGTTTATCCAGGCGCTGAGCGCGGGGCGCGCGCTGCCCACCAACATGCGCGATGGGCTGTATGCGTTGCACTTGGCGGACTGTGCGCTGGAGTCCATCAAGACCGGGCGAATGGTAGAGGTCAATTACGCTATTTAAAGTGTTGCCGGAGCGGGCATGCTCGCTCCGGCAGTTTGCGCGTTAGATTTTTGCCAACGCCTGCGCCAGATCCGCCCGCAGGTCTTCCACGTCCTCAACCCCCACCGATAACCGCACCAACCCATCACCAATTCCCAGCTGTGCCCGGGTCGCTGCCGGGATGCTCGCATGGGTCATGATCGCCGGGTGCTCAATCAAACTTTCGACGCCCCCCAGACTTTCAGCCAACGCAAAGATCTTCACGTTTTCCAGGAAGCGTGTGGCGCCCGCCAGGTCGCTTTTCAGGTCTACCGAAATCATCCCGCCAAACCCACGCATCTGCCGGCGTGCCAGCTCATGCTGCGGGTGTGATGCCAGGCCTGGGTAATAAACCCGCGCCACTTGCGGCTGTTGCTCCAGCCATGTCGCCAGCTCCAGCGCATTGCTGCAATGGCGCTCCATGCGCAACGCCAATGTCTTCACCCCACGCAGGGTCAGGAACGCATCAAACGGTCCGGCAATCGCACCCACGGAGTTTTGCAGGAAGCCCACGCGTTCGGCCAGTTCAGGATTCTGGCCCACCACCGCAATGCCGCCGATCACATCCGAGTGGCCGTTGAGGTACTTGGTGGTGGAGTGCACCACGATGTCGAAACCCAACTCCAGCGGGCGCTGGATCCATGGGCTGGCGAAGGTGTTGTCTGCTACGCAGATGATGCCCCGGGCCTTGCAGATGCGGGAGATGGCGCTGAGGTCGGTCAGGCTCAGCAGCGGGTTGCTCGGGGTTTCGACCCAGACCATCCGGGTGTCGTCCTGCAACGCGGCTTCGAAAGCCGACAGGTCGGTCAGGTCGACGAAGCTGAAGCGATGCCCGGCGCTGCGTTGGCGCACTTTGTCGAAGAGACGGAAGGTGCCGCCGTACAAGTCATTGCCGGAGACCACGTGGGAACCGGCGTCGAGCAGCTCCAGCACGGTGGAAATCGCCGCCAGCCCCGAGGCAAACGCGAAGGCCTGGGTGCCGCTTTCCAGGTCGGCCACGCAGCGTTCCAGGGCGAAGCGCGTCGGGTTGTGGGAGCGCCCGTAGTCGAATCCTTTGTGAACGCCGGGGCTTTCCTGCAGGTAGGTGGAGTTGGCGTAGATCGGCGGCATCAGCGCCCCGGTGGTCGGGTCCGGGGATTGCCCGGCATGGATCACGCGGGTGGCGAAGGCGCTTTTATCGTGCTGGGTCATGCAAGGGATCTCCGTAAGTGATTGAGCAGGTCGACGCGGGTGATCAGGCCGTAAAAGCCCGAGGCGTCGGCAATGATTGCCACCAGTCCGCGATCCAGTTCGGCCTGCAATTGCGCAAGGCTGGCGCTGGGCGCAAGGGTGTGAAGAGCATTGGTCATGGCGCTGGCCACGGTCATGGAAAAATGCGCGGCGTTCTGATGCAGGCCGAGCAATACGTCCGACTCGTCGAGCACCCCCACCAGTTTTTGGCCGTCCACCAGCACCGGTAATTGCGACACGTCCGCCAGGCGCATGCGCTGGAAGGCGGTGAGCAGGCTGTCGTCGGGGCCGACGCTGATCACCCGGCCGTCCTCGAAACGGCGGGCGATCAGGTCCCGCAGGTCGCCGTAGTGTTTGTATTGGAGCAGGCCGGCATCGTTCATCCATTGGTCGTTGTAGACCTTGGACAGGTAGCGCGTGCCGGTGTCGCAGACGAAGGTGACGACGCGCTTGGGCTCGGTCTGTTCGCGGCAATAGCGCAGGGCGGCGGCGAGCAGGGTACCGGTGGAAGAGCCGCCGAGAATGCCTTCGGCCCGCAGCAGCTGGCGGGCGTGGTCGAAGCTTTCTTCGTCGCTGATGGAGTAGGCGTGGCGCACGCTGGAGAGGTCGGCGATGGAGGGGATGAAGTCTTCACCGATGCCTTCCACGGCCCACGAGCCGGGTTCGATCATGGTGCCGCTGCGGCTGTATTCAGCCATCACCGAACCGACCGGGTCGGCCAGCACCATGGCCAGGTCGGGTTGTACGCGCTTGAAGAAACGGGTCAGGCCGGTGAGGGTGCCGGCCGAGCCGACGCCGACCACGATGGCGTCGAGGTCATGCTGGGTCTGGGCCCAGATTTCCGGCGCAGTGCTGGTTTCGTGGGCCAGGGGATTGGCCGGGTTGTTGAACTGGTCGGCGAAGAACGAATCGGGAATGTCCTTGGCCAGCCGCGCCGCCACATCCTGGTAATACTCGGGGTGGCCCTTGCCGACATCCGAGCGGGTGATGTGCACCTCGGCGCCCATGGCTTTCAGGTGCAAGACTTTCTCGGTGGACATCTTGTCCGGCACCACCAACACCACCCGGTAACCTTTGGCGCGGCCCACCAGCGCCAGGCCGAGGCCGGTATTGCCGGCGGTGGCTTCGATAATGGTGCCACCGGGGCGCAGGCGGCCGTCGCGTTCGGCGGCGTCGATCATGGCCAGGCCGATGCGGTCCTTGATGGAGCCGCCGGGGTTCTGGGATTCAAGCTTGAGGAACAGCGTGCACGGGCCGGTATCGAAGCGGCTGACCCGCACCAGCGGGGTGTTGCCGATCAGTTCGAGCACGGCGGGGCGGGAAGCGGTGGGCATGTCGTCACCTGCTACGGAAAGGGCGTATGGGATGGACAGCAGCGTCTACAGCATGGTTTCGAACATAGGCCGGTATCGACCCGCTCGCAACCGGGCGGCCGCCTGAATGTCTTTTTTTGGCGCATTGCTGCTTCATCACGGAGCACGGTTGAGGGCGGCCAATCCGCCGGTTTTCTGCCAGCGCCACGTATTCATTGGCTTGCAGCTGATTGGCCCAGCGATTGCTAAAAGAAATCCAAACTTGGATACAAGATGGAATCCTCAATGCGCAACGAACAACTTGGCTGGACCCTTGGCGAATGGCAGGCCGCTTACCGCAGCCAGGCGCTGACCCCCGACATCCTGTTGACCCTGGCGGGCACGCTTCCCGCCGAGGACAACGCCTGGATCAGCCGGGTACAACCGCAGCAGTTGCGTGACCAGTTGGCGCAACTGGCCGAGCGGTTTGCGGCGGTCGACGGCGATATCGACCAGTTGCCGTTGTATGGCGTGCCGTTTGCCATCAAGGACAACATCGATGCGGCAGGTTGGGAGACCACGGCGGCGTGTCCTGAGTTTGCCTATACGGCCAAGGCGGATGCATCAGTGGTGGCCCGGCTGCGGGCGGCCGGGGCGATCTTGATGGGCAAGACCAACCTGGATCAGTTCGCCACTGGCCTGGTGGGTACACGCTCGCCCTACGGCGCGGTAGGTAACAGCTTCAACCCGGACTATGTCAGCGGCGGTTCCAGCTCGGGCTCTGCGTCGGTGGTTGCCCGTGGCCTGGTAGCGTTCTCCCTGGGCACCGACACCGCCGGCTCCGGGCGGGTACCGGCGGGCTTCAACAATATCGTCGGGCTGAAACCGACCAAGGGTCGACTGTCCAACACCGGGTTGGTGCCGGCCTGTCGCACCGTGGACTGTATTTCGGTGTTTGCGCTGACCGTTGAAGATGCCGAGACGGTTGCGGGCGTCGCTGCGGCTTACGACGGGAGCGACGCTTATTCACGCATCAATCCCAACACCGCGCCGGTAGCGGTGGGGGCCACGTTCAAACTGGCGGTGCCGGCCAGCCTGGAGTTTTTTGGCGACGCACAGAACCAGGCCGTGTTCGAACAAGCGCTGCTCAGGTTTCGATCCCTCGGGGCCGAGATCACGGCGGTGGATTTCAGCCCGTTCCAGCAACTCGCCGAGCAGCTCTATTACGGCTCCTGGGTTGCGGAGCGCACGGTGGCATTGGAAGGCATGCTCGCCAGCAACGCCGAAGCGATCAACCCGGTGGTGCGTGGCATCGTTGAAAACGGCCACAAGTACAGCGCCTGCGATGCCTATAAAGCCGAATACCTGCGCGCCGAACTGAGCCGCCGCATCAACGACACCCTGGCCGGTTTCGACGCCTTGCTGGTGCCGACCTCGCCGACGATTCGTACCCTGGCGGAAATGGCCTTGGAACCGGTGCTCTACAACTCGCAGTTTGGTTTCTACACCAACTTCACCAACCTGGCCGATCTCTCGGCACTGGCCGTGCCCGCCGGGCTGCGCAGCGATGGCCTGCCGTGCGGCATCACCCTGATTGCGCCTGCCTGGCACGACGCCGCCCTGGCGCATCTGGGTAAGCGTTGGCAGGCCGGCCTCGATCTGTCGCTGGGAGCTACCGAACGCAATCTGCCGCAACCGGCACCCGCGCGGCAGGTTCCGGGCAGCGTACGGGTGGCGGTGGTGGGCGCGCACCTCACCGGGATGCCGCTGAATTTCCAACTGACCAGCCGCAACGCCGTGCTGGTGGAGCAAACCCTGACGGCGAGCCACTACCGCTTGCATGCGCTGCCTGGCACGGTTCCGCCCAAGCCGGGGCTGGCCAAGGATGATTCGGGCCGCTCGATCATCGTTGAACTGTGGGACATGCCGATCGCCCGCTTTGGCGAGTTCGTCGCGGAGATTCCGGCGCCGCTGGGTATCGGCAACCTGACCCTGGCGGACGGGCGCAGTGTGAAAGGGTTTATCTGCGAGCCCTGGGCCCTGGCAGGCGCCACCGACATCACCGAATTCGGTGGCTGGCGCGCCTACATGGCGAGCAGGAAATAGCCATGCAGCTCTCAACCACGAGAAAGCCCAGCGAACGGCCGGATAGCCTGGCGGAACGGGTCTACCAGCAGTTGAAGGACGACATCTTCGACTTTCGTTTGTTGCCGGGTGATCGCTTCAGTGAAGGTGACGTGGCCGAGCGCATGCAGGCCAGCCGCACGCCGGTGCGCCAGGCGCTGTATCGTCTGGAGCGGGAAGGGTACCTGGAGGTGTTCTTCAGGAGCGGCTGGCAGGTGCGGCCGTTCGACTTCAACTATTTCGAAGAGCTTTACGACGTTCGGATCGTGCTGGAGTTGGCCGCCGTCAATCGCTTGTGTGGCATGGCGGAGCAGGGGCTTGAAGGGCTTGGGGCGATTTGGCAGGTCGACGAAAGTGCGCGGCTGGATGACGCCCAGCTCGTTTCGGCGCTGGATGAGGCGTTCCACTGCGGGCTGGTGCAGGCCACGGGCAATGCTGAAATGGCGCGCATGCATTACGAGATTACCGAGAAAATCCGCATCATTCGGCGGCTGGATTTCACTCAGCAAGCGCGTATTGCAGCGACCTATGAGGAGCACGGAAGCATCCTCGATGCGATCTTGCAACGGCAAAGCGATCAGGCGCAGCAACTGCTCAAGACTCACATTGAGGTGAGCAAGCAGGAGGTGCGCAAGATCACGTTGCATCGGTTGGCGGTGGCGAGAGGATAAGCAGCCCTCGCCACAGGTTATTCCCGCGCGGCTAATACGTGTTGCAACCGGCTTTTCAGCGCCTCACTCGCCCTCAACATCGGCGCCCGCAACTCACTGCCGATCAACCCTTCCATCGCCAGCGCCGCCTTCACCGGCGCGGGGTTGGGCTCCACGAACATCGTGTGGATCAACGGGAGCAAGCCGAAAAACGTCTCACGAGCCGCCATCAATTGGTTATCCCGAACCTGCCGATGCAGCGCCACAAAATCCTCGGTCCGCACATGCGCCGACGCGGCAATCGCACCGGTCGCGCCCAGGCACAGAGCGTTGAATATCTGCACATCCTCACCACACAACACATCAACCTTCACACTGGCCAACAACGCGAGGGTGTTGGCCAGGTTGCCGCCGCAATCCTTGATCGCGACGATTCGTTCATGGGCAACGATGTTCAGCAGCGTCGCCTGTTCGAAGGCAATACCGGTGCGATAGGGGATGTCATACAGAATGATCGGCACGCTGGACGCATCGGCCACGGTGCGGAAGAACGCCTCGAGGCCCGCCTGGGAGGGGCGGATGTAGCTCGGCGGCGGCACCAGCAAACCGGCCACCGGGCGCTTCAGGATTTCGGCCTGGAACTGCAACAGCTCAATCTGGTTATACCCCGCCAGGCCCATCACCACCTGCTGCGGCGGTACGAGTTCCAGTACGGCATCCAGCATCGCCAACTGCTCATGGCGGCTCAGTGCCGCGGCTTCGCCCGTGGTGGTGCAGACCATGATCCCGGCCACGCCTTTTTCCAGCAGATGGCAGACCAGGCGGCGCAAGCCGATGAAGTCTATGGTGCCGTTATGAAACGGTGTAACGACGGGAACCCAGATACCTTGAAACGATGACATGCGCTTTCTCCTGATGGTTGACCGATTTCGTCACCGTCAGGAGGGCAGAGGGAAGTAAGCAAGAGGAGGGGGCCTTCGCGCTCAATGTCCTGTCAGCTCATCTGACGGGACAGCGCGCCCCGGTCACATGAGCGACTGTTTCTTCGATTTGAGGGCGTGCGCAACGCAACCTTGCGCCTTGGCAATCAAGCCAATGACGGAAAAGTTGAAGGTCGTTGCAGACATTGAGGACACACCCTGAAGAATGCGCCCATCTTTATGGATTATTACAGGGTGTGTCAACTCACAGCGATCAGGCGCGGTTCAGCCAGTGGCGCACGAAACGTACCTGTTCCGCCGACAGTTCTGCGTCTTCCGGCGCGCCCATGAAACCGCCGTGGGGCATTGCTTCAAAAATATGCAGATCCACCGGCACCTCGGCCCGTCGCAGTGCGCGATGCAGGCGCACAGCGTTGGAGAGGAACAGATCGCGGGTGCCGCTTTGCACGAACGTCGGCGGGAAGCCCGCAGCGAAATCTCCAAACAGAGGCGACAGGTACGGATGAGACAAGTCCGCGCCAGCGGCGTACAGCAGGTTGGTGCTCATCAGCGGGTTGGGCAACACCACGTCGACGGTGCGGTTGACCTGGAAACTGTCGCCCGATTCGGTCAGGTCCACTTCGGGGGACAGCAATACCAGCGCGGCCGGCAGCGGCAAGCCTTCGTCGCGGGCCCGCAGCACCGTGGCGGCGGCAAGGTTGCCCCCGGCCGAGCGGCCGCCGATCACGATCTTGTCCGGGGTGTGATGCGCCAGTACGTGCCGGTAGGTGGCCATGCAGTCATCGAGTGCCGCCGGGTATGGGTGGTCAGGCGGCATGCGGTAGTCCACGCCGTAGCAGGTCACGTTGTGCAGGTCAGCGTGTTTGCCGGCGGCGAGGCGGGCGTTTTCGCCGCCGCCGAACACCAGCGCGCCGCCGTGCAGGTCGATATAGGCGAACTCCGCCCCGTATGACGGTGTCGCCCGGTACACGGTGGCGTCTTCCACGGTGAATGTCTCAACGTGTTCTGCCGTCTGTCCCACCTGTGACGCTGCGTACTGTTGGGCGACTGCGGCTTGCATGCGTCGCCAGCCATCGTGGTCATCGGCGGCGGGCAGGGTGTACAGGCTGTTCAGCGGTACGCCCTCGTCATTCACCGCGCGACGCAACATCGCCTGGGCCTCGGGGCTGATGGATTGCGGGACGGGGACTGTTCGCGGGTCAATCCTTACACCGTTACTCATTATCTGCACCGTTGGGGTTAAAGCGGGGGCGTGTCAGGACGCGAACGCATTCTTGTCGGTAGCGGTACTACACTGCAAGTCCGAACCTCCACGCTGGAGAACACTCATGCTCAGCAAAAACACGGTGTGCCTTTGGTACGACGGCCGCGCATTGGACGCTGCCAACTTCTACGCCAAGACCTTCCCGAACAGCGCAGTGACCGCAGTCCATCATGCGCCCGGTGATTATCCCGCCGGCAAACAGGGCGATGTCCTGACCGTGGAGTTCACGGTCATGGGTATTCCTTGCCTGGGGCTGAACGGCGGCTCTGGCGTGCAGCACAACGAGGCGTTCTCGTTTCAGGTGGCCACCGACGACCAGGCGGAAACCGACCGCTTGTGGCACGCAATTGTCAGCCATGGCGGCCAGGAAAATGTCTGCGGCTGGTGTCAGGATAAATGGGGCGTGCGTTGGCAGATTACCCCGAGGGTGCTGAGCGCGGCGATCACTAATCCCGACCCTGCAGCAGCCAAGCGGGCGTTTGACGCGATGATGGGAATGACCAAGATTGATGTCGCGGGGATTGAGGCGGCGCTTAAAGGTTGACGCGCCGATTGAGTCAATCAGCGCTCACCGCAGTCCGGTCCACCAGACGAATACGGTTGCGTCCACCGCGCTTGGATTCATAAAGCGCTGCGTCGCCTTGCTCGATCAAGGCGGCAAGGCTCGCGGGCGGCGCGTCGAACAGGCTGGCGCCGATGCTCAATGTCACCGCCTCGGGCGTGGCGAACGCCTGTGAGGCGGTTTGATGAAACTCTTCACGCAGGGCGCTGCCCAGCTCGACAATGCGCGCGTTCGAGGTGTTGTTGAGCAGGATCACGAATTCATCACCGCCCAACCGCGCCGCCAGCGAATCATCGGGCAACTGCGCGCGGATCATCTCGCTCAGCGCCACCAGCAGCCGGTCGCCTGCGGTATGGCCGTACAGGTCGTTGATCAGCTTGAAATTGTCGATGTCGATCAACAGCAGGGCACCTGGCCGGGCCTGCGAGACCTTGCTCAGCAGGCTTGGTGCTCGCACTTCAAGGGCGCGGCGGTTGTACAACGCCGTCAACGGATCGCGGGCGGCCAATCGTGCAATCTGTTCCTCACGGCGATAGCGCTCGGTGCCGGTCATCGACAACGCAATCAGCATGATCGCCATGGCGCCTTCCACCAGCGACACCTGAATAATCTCGCCACGAAACGCCGTCAGGTCGATCAGCGTACCCGGCACGATCGCCACCAGCGACTTGGCCAGATAAAACAGCCCGTGGGCCAGCAGCACATAACGCAGCTGCACCGCGCCCACGCTGAGTGACCGGCCATGGGGCCGCAGCAGGAAACTGGCCCGCAGGGTCGGCAGGGCAACCAGCAGCGAGTTGGCCAGCAGCATGGCCTTGGACCACGACTGTCCTTCCGGCAACAGCAGCATGGCAAACCAGCCCACGAAGATCAGGTACCAGGCGCGAGACAGGCGCACCTGAGTAAAACGCGCAACGCCCAACAGGAACAGCCAATGCGCGGTGATCAGCAGCCCGTTGGCGAACCAGATGCCGATCAACAGCAGGCCGCTGGCCCGCAGCAGCGCCAGGGTGCTGCCCACGCTGATGATGGCGAAACCGGCGGTCCAGTACAGCAGTGATGGTTCGCGAACGTTGCGCCACTCGACCGCCAGGTACAGCGCGGCGGCGCCTGCCAGGGCAATGGTGAGGACCAGTATGGTGATGGGGTCGAGCGCCATGGGCGAACTGGCCTGCCTGAGTTGCGGTGAGACGGCGATTGTAAGCGTTTTGGCCAGTTTTTCGCAGTGCTCAGGCCTTGCGCGCCATCAGCAATACCGTCGCGGCGGCCGACAACAACCCCGCACAGCACCGGTTGAAAATCCGCTTGCCCCGAGGCTGCGCGAACCAGCGGCGCATATGCAAACCCATGTAGGCGTAGGCGCTGATGGCGACCCATTCCAGGGCCAGGAACATCGCCCCCAGCAGGGCGAATTGCGGTGTGATCGGCTGTGCCGGGTCGACGAATTGCGGCAGGAAGGCGGTAAAAATCAGGATCGCCTTGGGATTGCCGGCGGCCACCAGGAACTCCTGTCTTGCCAATGCCCACAAACCTGCCTTGGGCGCTGTCGACTCAGCCTCCGCCTGCGGATTGGCCCGCCACAGTTGATACGCCAGATAAAACAGATACGCCGCCCCCAGGATCTTGATCCCGTAAAACAACAACTCGGAGGTTTGCAACACCACCGCCAGCCCGGCGGACGCGAGGGCGATCATCCCGGCAAAGGCCAACAAGCGCCCGACGCCCGCCAGGCACGAAGTACGGTAGCCGTAGCGGGTGGAGTTGCTTACGGACAGCAGGTTGTTCGGGCCGGGCGCCATGTTCAGGGCGAAGCAGGCCGGGAGGAAGAGGGTGAGGGTGGCGAGGTCCATGAGGGCTCCGGCGGGCGTTGGCAGGTAAGGCCACGAGGATAAGGGATGTGAGGCGGTTGAACAATTTGCGCTGATGGGTAGAACCGATGGTGCTCTGGGCATGTCTGTGAGTCGTGGGTAAATAGATCGGTCACCATGACGCTCATTCGTTAATATGCCCGGCATGCCAATCGGGTAAAGGAAGTTGGCGTGAAGCACGAAGCGCTTTTCCCGGGAATTAAAAATAGAGTAGGCAGGGAATGGAATATCCTTCATTTGAAAACAAATCAAAGAAAAGAACCTTGTTGTTGGTGGTGTGTCTGGTATTTGGAGCATGGATTGCTTATATGCTCTGGGCCGGTCGCATTGTAATGCGAACGGTTTTAATGCCATCGATTCCCGAGTGGACGACCTATATAGTCATTGGTTGTCTGGTTGGACTCTTTTTTGCTGCAAGGGCCACCTACTATCGTCCGGCTGTAAGAAACCCGAACCGTGTTGGAGAATCTTTTTTTGGTGGTTTTTGCCTGGGTCTGATTTTGTCCTTGCACAGTTATGACGTCGTTACGTACCTGTTGCCCGGCGACATTGTTCAGTATGCGTCACCTTACGAGCTGGTTGCTCCGGGGCCCTACGTTGGAAAGTTCAGTCGTTGTGAGGCGGGTCTGCGGATTAAGGATTTAAAGACTGAACGCTGGGTTGAGCTTTGTACCACTCAGTCGGAATTCAACGATCAAAGAAAGAAAGGCATGAATGCAGTGTGGGTGACTGCTCATTCAAACAAGATAGGTTCTTATATCGAGGCGTATGAATTTATTTATAAATAAATCATGTCGTCGTTGTACCAGCCTTCGTTCATAAGCCAATGACTCATTGTTGGCCGGGAGGGGAAGGTTTCGGTTTGCCATCAGCAACTTGTGTTTTGCCACAAACTTGCTGCGTTGCATTCGGCAGTATTGCGCCCCCTTGAAAGCCTCAGATGAACAGATCCGCCCCTTGCCTCTCAAAGCGCCGCATAGACAAGGGATGAAAGTCGGCGTGGGCGTGGATCAATCATCGAATGGCTGCCCGAAGTCGTGGTGACAAAACCGAAGCTCACTTGTTTTTCGGGATCAGCGAAACTGATCGGGCCACCAAGCCCGATATGGCCAAAGGTGTTTGGGCCCATCGCATGGGAAGCCGTCGGGTCGCGTTGCTGCTCGAGCATGCAACCCAATCCATAACGCATGGGGCGCATCCATACCCGATCCATGCCATGACTGTGCTCTCGAGTGAACTCACGAAGCAGTTCGGGACCGATAAAGTTTCCCGACATCAATGCACTGTAGAAACCGGCCAGGCCGTGAGCTGAACCGTGTCCACACACGGCGGGTTGCCGGTAGGCCCACCAGCGCGGGTCACTGGTTCGTCTGGGCACCATTCCGGGGTTGGTGAAGGCGAGTGTCGCGATATGCGACGGCTCGTTTTTCACCACGGTTCGCAATGCCTGCGAGTAAGGATCACCGACCCGTCCCGTGGCACTGTCGAAACGCGCGATACGATGAAAGTGTTCTTCGTCCACGCCAAGGTGCACGTCCAACTCATGGGGATCCAGAATCTCTTCGTGGATAAACACACAGGGATCGCGTCCGTCCACCCGACGAATCAATTCACCGAGAATCCAGCCAAACGTGGTGGTGCCGTACCCCAGGTCTGTTCCCGCTTCCCACCAAAGCGGCTCGGCCTCCAGCACCCGCAGCATATGTTCCCAGTCATACATCATGGGGTTATGGTCGGGTGCTCGCAGCGCCGGCAGGCCTGCGGTGTGGTTCATCACCTGGCGCAAGGTGACCCGTGCTTTCCCGCCCTGGGCGAATTCAGGCCAGTAACGGGCCACGGGCGCATCCAGCTCCAACTTGCCGTTCTCGACCAACATCAGGACGGCCACCGCGACGTAGGGTTTTATAACGCAAAAGGTATTGGCCAGCGTATCGCGGGTCCAGGGCTTCGTGCCTGCCAGATCCGCCATGCCCGCCCAGAGGTCGACAACGGTCTCTGCGCCTACCTGCACGCATAGGCCGGCCCCACGTTCCTGCGGATCATCAAACATGTCCTCGAAGGCCTGCTTGACCGCTTCAAACTGCTTCGCACACATCCCTTGCGCTTTCATACCTCAACGTCCTCGTATTTAAAGTGTGGCCCTTGATACTTGCCGAACACCGATAATGGTTGTCGGGGAATTCACCCACGAGACCGAGTTTGGGAGTGCTCCACGGAGAAGCGGTTCGCTCGCTTGTAGGTGCCGAAGTCATTGAACCTGACACCGGCCTGGGCCATGACTTTATGAGCATAAGGTGCCGTCATCTGACGCAGATAAAACGGGTCTCTCACCACGAAGTGATGGATGCTGTGGGTGCTGCCAAAGTTGAAACAGAACAACTGGAAGGGCCACAGCCACCAAGGGTTCATCACCTGGGTTTGTTGTAATGCGTTACGCGGGGCAACATCGCCGTAATAGTGCATGTTTGAACTTATAAAAAATAGGCAGAACTGCCGTATCATATTGGGCGCTATAAGAATAACTACTGCGCTATTAACGATATCCATTAATTCCAGCGTCGTGGCAGAGCTATGAACCTCCATCCCAATCATTGACCCTGACCAGACATACAGGTGGTAGCCGAGGAACACATACCAGCACCCCCAATACAGAAGCCCGAATGGTGTATTGAGCCGAATAATCTTGCCTAACAATTTTACCTTTTGCCGCCATCCCGGGGCAAAAATCGCATTTAGAAAACCAAATACAAATCCGTCCACCAGTTTCAATAATCGCAGTATTCCCCAAGGGCTGCCGCTCGTGGTGATCCAGGCTTCAACATCAGAATCAGTTCCGGACTCCTTATGGTGATGAAAGTGCAGAGTACGTCTTAGCCACGGGCTGGGCATACCCGGGCGTGCCAGCCAGCAGAAGAGCATCATGGCATTATGGGCCAGCGGTTGTTTTCTAAAATAAAGGCGATGAATCAGGTCGTGTTCGATTTCATGAATGAACGAAGTCAGCAGCGCATTGACCAGAATACACATCCATGCGGGGATAAAACCCTTTATATAGAGCCCTCCCGTAATGACCATCCCTATCAGGGAGAACGCCATGACACCCGCGCCCAGCGCATTCTGGTGCTGCAGGATCGGATAACGCTTTCGCAGGTAGTTTCCATGGTCCGTAATGCTCCGAGTTGCCTTATCAATCTTTTCCTGATCGGTAGTTGGGTGATCAATTTCGATGGCGTTTTCCAAGACCTTCATCCATTCATCCTCTGATTGCATGGGAAATTACCAGCCGCGTCAAGCCGGTCAAGTCAATTGTTTGAGCTATAAAACAGTAGTTATTCATATTCGCCTGCTTGAATTACTTGCGTCATCCAAGAAATATGAAATCGACTTTTTTGCGAAAAGCTTGTTAGAATTCCAAGCTTCAAAATGATAAGGCAAGTTCAACTCTTTGCAACTGTGTATTTTGGGTGGGGTCAGTGTTACAAGTATCGGTGTAAGGGTTTGATAATTTAGTTACAGTTTGTACAAGTATAAAAAGACTCTGTACAAGTATTGCCAAGGAGGCACCATGAGATTGCATCGCATCAAATATTTTCGGCGTTCTCTACAAGCGTCCGAGGGCGCTATAGAGACAATAACGAGCGATGATGTATTTGATGCCGTGTTTTGCGATGAGCCGGCAGACAATGCCGCGAATCCCGCGGGCCAGGAAAGGCTACTTCGCTACCTGCAGTGTGGAGATACCGTGGTAGTGGACAGCATGGCCTCGCTCACCTCCAGTACGGAGCAGCTGTGCACACTCATTCGCCGGCTGATTGAAAAGCAGGTCACGCTGGAGTGCTTGAACGAAAACCTGATTTTCCGGCATGACTGCCTTGAAGTTGTGGAGTCCATCATTGCGGTGATGGAGCTGATTGCAGAATTCGAGCGCGCGGCGATGAGGGAAAAACAGGCGGCAGGCATTGCTACTGCAAAGGTCCGGGGGATGTACAAGGGCCGCAAGAAGAAACTGTCTGACAATCAGGTTGTAAATCTAATTGACCGGGCCGGTGCTGGAGAAAGTAAATCTAAATTGGCACGTGATTTTGAGATCAGTCGGCAGACGCTTTATCGGTACCTGAGATCTAGATAGGGCATCTTCAGGTAGCGCGCGGGAACGGGTGCCAACAAGCCCCTACCGTTGAAAAAACCTGTCAGGACGACATGGCCCGAAAGCGGCGCAGGTCTTGCCATCAGTGATTTCTTCACTGGCAAGACGGCCCACTATTGCGGCCAGCGCAACCCCAGGGTGCATCACACATACGTACACGTCCTTGACGTTGGGTAGATAACCAATGATGGGGATGCTGTCTGCGGGGATGGGCCTGAGTCCGATACACGCCAACTGCGGCTCAATCGAATCAACGCCATGGAACTCGTGCCGAATGGCGTTGGCCGTGCGTAGCGCGATCGCCATCGGCTGGTTTTCCACGGCATCGCCCAGGTAATCCTCTGCCGCCAGCAACGTACCGTCGGCCGCTTGCCTGACTTCCATTTCCGGGCTGGAGATAAGTGTCTGCACCAGGTTGGATTGCGCGGTGTAGCGGATGAAAATGGAGGGCGACGCGTGTATGGGAAGGGGCGCCCCAAGCATGTCTGCCAGCGTTGAGATGCCCGTCCCGGCGGCCATTACCACAACGTCGGCATCGATGATGCCCTTGGCGGTTTCGACGCCCGTCACCCGGCCATTCGCGGTTTTGAAGCCGAGAACCCGGGTCTGTGTGAGTACCTTCGCCCCTAGCGTCTGGGCGCCAGCGACCAACGTATGGGTGGCGTGCACCGCATCCAGGGCGCCTTCTTCGGCGACATACAGGGCATGTTCGGGAGGGTTTCTCAGGTTGGGCTCAAGGTCGAGAATCTGCGAGCGCGACAACCGGTGCGCCGAAGGTTGCTGCAACGCCCTTGAGTTCGCGCCGTAAGACAGGGCGCCTGTCCAACGAATGTTCAGGCCCGGCAGTTGGGTTTCAAGACGGTGATAGTCGTTGACGGCCTCACCACGCAAGGCGGCGATCGGGTCCGGCCCTCGGTGTGAAGTGGTGATCCAGGCAAATGAAGTGGCCGTCACGCCGGAGGCGACTTCTGCAGCCTCGACCAAGGTCACGCTCGCACCTTTGACGGCAAGGTGATACGCCAGGGAAGCGCCGACGATGCCTGCGCCAATGACCACGACGCGCTTTTCTCCTTGCTCTTTCATATCCTGCTCCATCTATTCAAAGCAGCCTGCAGAGGCTGCGGGCAAACCGTCGAGGAATTCGGCGATCTGCTGGCCACCGCGCAAGTGCACCACGGGCACCAACGGACCTGCTGCCAGGCGCACCGCCTCGATACTGGGCCGGTAGCTGCGATCAAACGTCCACACGTACTTCAGGAACGTCAGGAACTCCCGGTCGAGTTTCTCGGTACAGCCTGCGGGAATGTCCGGGCGCGGGCGGTTCAGCACACTGCGCAGGATCACCCGGCCGAAGCAGGTGAGCCGTGGCGTGTCGAGCCAGATGATCAGGTCGGCCCGGGGCAGGCGCAGGTCGAACGTGCGTCGAGCGTAGTTGCCCTCGCAGACCCATCCATCGGGTGCGACTGCGTTGCGAACCCGCGTTCGGAACTGCTCGGCATCGGGCTCGACCCAGCCGGGCGACCAGAACAAGGTGTCGAGGTGCACCACGGGCAGGCTCAGACGTTCGCCGAGGGCCCGGGCGAGGGTGGATTTTCCGCTGCCGGCATTGCCGAGAATCACGATGCGTTGCATGAGGGGCGTCCTGTCGCGGAAAAGCCCGCAATTGTGCAGGTTTTGCATGACCGGTTAAAGCCATATGCGGTAGGTTGACCACCCAGGGAACGGACCCTGTCGACCAAGGAAGCGCCTTCATATGCCAACCGCCTTTTCCCAAATCAGCGAACGCCTGAACAATCGCCGATTTGTCGTAGCGGGCAACACCCATGGACTGTCCGGTACAGGCACCGTGTTTGATTACCATGTTGACGCCAATGCCATCTGGGGAACTTACCAGGGTGGCCGGATTCGTATGGGTAATCAGGTCGGGCGCGCCACAGGGCCCGATACAATTGAGCTGCTTTATCAGTGCCTGACCACAGAGGGCGAGATTCTGGCCGGTTGGTCGCGGGGCACGGTAAGCGTTGATCACACCGGGCGGACCACCCTGGCCTTCGTATGGGGTTGGTTGTCAGGCGCGACGGGCGGCGGGGAGTCCAGCTATGTCGAGCTAGTCCCGGAGTCGTGATGGAGTGCGCTGGCAGCGTCCATGGAAACTCACCAGGAGCCCCCCATGATCTTGCCCTACACCATCAACATCCCCGACGAACGTCTTGCCGCCATCCGCGACAAAGTCGCCGCCTACGATTGGACCCAACTTCCCGATCTGGGCGGGTGGAAGTCGGGTGTAGGCGTCAGCGACCTCAAGCGCCTGACCCGTTACTGGCTTGAGTCCTACGACTGGCGCCAGGTCGAAAAACATCTGAATCAACTACCCAACTTCATCACCGAAATTGAGGGCGAGCATCTGCATTTCCTCCATGTGCGGGGGGACGGTTCCAAGCCGCCGGTTCTGTTGCTCCACGGCTGGCCAGGTTCGTACCTGGAGTTCGAGGCGTTGCTTGAGCCGCTGGCGGCTGACGGACACGATATGATCGTGCCGTCGCTTCCGGGGTTTGCGTTTTCCAAGCCGATCACCGGCGTAATGGGGCCGCGCCGGGCTGCCGAACTGATGCACGGGCTGATGGTTCGTTTGTTCGGGCCATCCCGCTTCATCGTTCAGGGCGGAGACTGGGGTTCAGGCATCGCGGGCTGGATGGCCCATGATCGGCCTGAGGCGTTATTGGGAATTCACCTGAATATGGCCGACCTGCTGGCCAAGGGCACCGTTGCAACCACGGCTGAGGAGGAGGCTTTCGTCGCCCGGCGTAAAGTGCTGATCGACTGGGAAACCGGCTACAACCACCAGCAGGAAACCCGTCCGCAAACCCTGGGCGTCGCGCTGGCTGATAGCCCGGTGGGCGCCGCGGGCTGGATTCTCGAAAAAATCGGTACATGGGCCGATCTGCCCAGGACCGCTGATGGCAGTCCGGACCTCTGGCACACCTTTACCGAAGAGCATCTGCTCACCAACATCATGCTGTATCTCGCGCCGTCTTCCATGGTCACCGCGACCTGGATGTACCACGGCAAACGCCTGGAGGGCTCATCGAGATTCCCGGCTGGCACCCGCATCCAGGTGCCGACCGGATTTGCCGCCTTTCGTGACCCGGTGTTCGTGCCGCCGCCACGCTCATTTGCCGAAAAGACCTTCAACATCGTGCACTGGAGCGAGATGCCCGCCGGCGGTCACTTTGCGGCCTGGGAGCAGCCGGCGTTGATGCTGGCGGACTTGAGAGCCTTCATTGCTAAGGTCTGTGCTTGATCATCAAGTCCAGGTTTTGCACGGCAGCACCCGCAGCGCCCTTGCCGAGGTTGTCGAACACCGCCGCCAGCAGGACCTGGCCCGTCTCGTAGTTTTCACACACGATCAAACGCACATCGTCCGTGCCGTTCAGCGCTTGAGGATCGAGGTAGGTCAGTTCTTTGGCGGCCTGCATCGACAGCACCTGGACGTGATTCGTATCGCTGTAGTGCTGCGTCAGGCAGGCATGCAAGCGTGTCGCGTCCACGCCCGGGGCCAACAGCCGCAGTTGCAGCGGAATGGTCAGTACGATGCCCTGGCGGAACGCCCCGTAGGCCGGCACAAACATGGGCCTTTCCGTCAGCCCGCTTTGCAACTGAATCTCCGGCACATGCTTGTGTGCCAGCCCGAGCCCATACACCAGGAAGGCGGGCGCTTGTGAAGCATCCGCGCCCTCATGTTCCTGCACCCCGGCGCGGCCCTTGCCGGAATAACCCGACACGGCATGAATGGTCGTCGGGTAGTCCTTTGGCAGCAGCCCGGCCTCAAGCAAGGGGCGCAACAGTCCGATCGCTCCGGTGGGGTAGCAACCGGGATTGCTGACCCGCTGCGCCGTGGCAATGCGTTGCGCCTGTTGCGGGCTCATTTCGGCGAAACCGTAGGTCCAGTCAGGGTGAGTACGGTGGGCCGAACTCGCGTCGATCACCCGCACAGCCGGGTTCTGGATGCTGGCGACGGCGTCGCGTGCGGCGTCATCGGGCAAGCAGAGAATCGCGATGTCGCAAGCATTGATCATCTCGGCGCGCTGCTGCGGGTCCTTGCGGTGTTCCGGGCTCAGGGTGATCAGTTGCAGATCGGCGCGGTCGCGCAGGCGCTGATGGATCTGCAACCCGGTGGTGCCTTGGTCGCCGTCGATAAATACAAGAGGATTTGCCATGGGATGCACTCGCAGAGGAAATCAGGTGTTCCAATCTTCGGCGAGCCGCTAGGATAGGAAAAGTTGAATTTCCAAACGATGAAGTTCAGGTTTTCTGAATAAGGATTGACCCATGCGCGAAATCAGCCTGGACCGCCTGCGCACACTCGTGGCGATTGCCGACCTTGGTTCGTTCGCCGAGGCGGCCCGCATGCTGAACCTCGCGCCACCGACGGTCAGCCTGCACATTGCTGATCTTGAGTCGCGAGTGGGCGGCAAGCTGTTGTCGCGTACCCGTGGGCGGGTTCAGCCTTCGGCGATTGGCGAAACCCTGGTGGAGCGTGCACGCCGGTTGTTGGCGGATGCGGAACAGGCGCTTGAAGACGTGGAGCGGCAGGTGCAGGGCCTGGCTGGACGTGTGCGTCTTGGCGCCTCGACCGGGGCCATCGCACAGTTGCTGCCGCAAGCCCTCGAGACGTTGAGCCAACACCATCCTGCCATCGATGTGCAGGTTGCAGTGCTCACCTCGCAGGACACGCTGAAGAAACTTGCCGAAGGCGCACTCGAAATTGGCCTGGTGGCGCTGCCGCAGGCGCCAGTGAAGGGTTTGCGCATCGAGCCCTGGCGGCGGGATCCGGTCATGGCGTTTTTGCCGGCGCGCCGGGAATGCCCGGAAGTGGTGACACCTGCTTGGCTGGCCGCCCAGCCCTTGATTCTGAATGACACCACCACCCGGCTTTCACGCCTGACTTCGGAGTGGTTCGCCAGTGACGGGCATCAGCCCACGCCGCGTATTCAACTCAACTATAACGACGCAATCAAAAGCCTGGTGGCTGCCGGTTATGGCGCTACGTTGTTGCCCCATGAAGCGAGCACGCCTTTGCCTGACAGCCGGATCGTGATGCGTCCAATCCAGCCCTTGCTGTGGCGCCAACTGGGGATTGCCCACCGCGCCGGGGACATCGAGCGGCCAACGCAACATGTGCTGGATGTGTTGTGGGGGTTGAGTGCGGGGTAGCGCCTTAAAGTTGTGTGTACCGTGCGGGATGGGTAGCCTTGCGCCCCGATGTAACTAGCCATTTCAAGGAAGGAAGCGCGCGTGAGGATTTTTCGAGGAGTGATCGGGTTGGCGGGATTAGGCCTGTTGCTCGGTTGCAGCGTTGCCGAGGCTAAAGACGGTGTCTCCTTTGGCGACGATCCGCTTGGGTGGTCATGCCTGAAGTTCTCCACCTTCACCTTGCTGACTTCGGAACTGACCACCCGTCCCGGCAGCTTTCTTTCAGCCAAGAATGACGCGTTGGCGTTTGTAGGGTCCGAGGGCCAGATCCGGGGTGCGTATTTTGAGCAGGCGTTGCGGGATTTTCGCGGTGCTGGCGGTAACCCTGATGTCAGCGATGCGCAGTTTGCCGAGGCGGTGGCGGTGATAGAGTAAACACGTTTCAACCTGAACCTGACCTGCTCATGGAGAGCTTATGCCATTTCGTAACGTCCTCGTTTTTACCCATCTCGCCTTAGCGCTGTTGCTTTCAGGCTGTGCAAACCCTCAGGTTACTGTCGCACCGGCGGCGCCCTTTGATCTTGAACCCCTGGGCCAGCCGCTGGCGCAGACCAGCGTCCGTACTGCGCTGATCGACCAGATCATCGTCAGGGACCCGGTGGTGATCTCATCGCAAAAGCCGGTTCTCGCGGCCTCTGATAACGATGCGCGCATCGCCAAACTACGCAAAGCAGACGGCGGCGCACTGCCTGACGGTTACTGGGCACTCTACAAACAAAACCTTGAAGCGATGCAGTACGACCTCAATCACCAGCATGACGCCGCCCGTGTGCAGTACGAGCAGACGTATCGTGACGAATTGAGCCGAGTCGATGACAGCACGCTGCAAGTCATGGCCACGGCGCCTACGACGCTGAATGAGCAGACGCGGCGTCAGTGGAACGCCCGCATGGCCGATAGACTGTCGCAGTACATAAAGACCAGCGAGCAATTGCTGCGCGCCGCTGCCGATGCGCATATCAATCGCATGGCCTTGATGGACCGACAATACAACGTGTGCGCACGTAACCCGGAGTGCTGGGATGCGCCGGTTAAGAAGTAATGCGCTGTCCTTGACCATGACGCGCTGAATCATACGATTGGGCTATGAGTGCCTTAGTGACTCAGGAATTTACACAGGCCTGAATCTCCTTGAGATTGGCGCGGTCGTTTTTTTCAACGAGTCAGCCATATGTCCCTACCCGAACCGTTCACCCATGCACAGCTCCCCATGACGGTCGACGGTGTGCCGTTGAGCATCGCAACGATCCACCGCGCGGGCGGCCTGGCGCCAATCGTGTTCCTGCATGGCTTTGGCTCCACCAAGGAAGACTACGCCGACATCGTCCAGCAACCTGCATTCGACGGTCACCCGTTTGTGGCCTACGACGCCCCTGGCTGCGGTGAAAGCCAGTGCAGCGACCTGTCGAAGATCTCGATCCCGTTTCTGCTGCAAACCGCCACGCAAGTGCTTGACCACTTCAACATCGAGCGCTTCCATCTGGTAGGCCACTCCATGGGCGGGCTCACCGCTCTGATGCTGGCGCACCAGTTCCCGGGCAGGGTGCTGAGCTTTGTCGATATCGAAGGCAATATCGCGCCGGAAGACTGCTTCCTCAGCCGGCAGATCGTCGACTACCCGGCAGATGATCCCGAGGCGTTCTTCAGCGCTTTTATCGAGCGCACTCGCCAGGCACCGGCCTACGCCAGCGCGCTGTATTCGGCGAGCCTGAGGCACAAGGTGCGCGCCGGTGCGGTGCGGGGGATTTTCCAGTCCATGGTCGAGCTGTCCGATAACGCCGACCTGATGGGCAAGTTCCTCGGCCTGGAATGCCCGCGCCTGTTCATGTACGGCGAGCAGAATGCACACCTGTCGTACCTGGCGCATATCCAGGCGCAGGGCGTGCGGCTGGCGCCGATTGCGCAGTGCGGGCACTTCCCGATGTACTCCAACCCGATCGCGATGTGGCAGCAGATTGCGGACTTTCAGCACAGCTGATCTCAACCGCCAGCGACAGACAGGCCCGAAAGCACAAGACTTACGCCTCGAAACCCGGATAATGGCGGCCATATTTTGCTCGCTATTCTGGTAAACCCGCATGGAAATCAAGGTCAATTTTCTCGACAACCTTCGACTTGAAGCCAAGTTCGACGACTTCACCGTGGTGGCCGACCAGCCTATTCGCTACAAAGGCGATGGCTCGGCCCCGGGTCCGTTCGATTACTTCCTGGCTTCGTCGGCGTTGTGTGCGGCTTACTTTGTGAAGTTGTACTGCGAAACCCGCAACATCCCCACCGACAACATTCGCCTGTCCCAGAACAACATTGTCGACCCGGAAAACCGCTACAACCAGATCTTCAAGATCCAGGTAGAGCTGCCGGCGGATATCTCTGATAAAGACCGCCAGGGCATCCTGCGTTCCATCGACCGTTGCACCGTGAAGAAAGTGGTGCAGGCCGGGCCGGAGTTTGTGATCGAGGAAGTGGAAAACCTGGATGCCGATGCCCAGGCATTGCTGATGCCAAGCGCGGCGTCGGATGCGGGCACCTACATCGCGGGCAAGGACCTGCCGCTGGAAACAACCATCGCCAACATGTCGGCCATTCTGGCGGGCCTGGGCATGAAGATTGAAATCGCTTCGTGGCGCAATATCGTGCCCAACGTGTGGTCGCTGCATATCCGCGATGCGCACTCGCCAATGTGCTTTACCAACGGCAAGGGCGCGACCAAGGAAGGCGCGCTGGCGTCGGCGTTGGGCGAGTTTATCGAGCGGCTGAACTGCAACTTCTTCTACAACGACCAGTTCTGGGGCGAAGACATCGCCAATGCGCCCTTCGTGCATTACCCGGATGAGCGCTGGTTCAAGCCCGGCCGCAAGGACGAACTGCCGCCGGAGATTCTCGACGCCCATTGCCTGCATATCTACAACCGCGATGGCGAGCTGCGTGGCTCGCACCTGTACGACACCAACTCCGGCAACGAGGAGCGCGGCATTGTTTCGCTGCCGTTCGTGCGCCAGTCCGACGGCGAGGTGGTGTATTTCCCGTCCAACCTGATCGAGAACCTGTACCTCAGCAACGGCATGAGTGCCGGTAACACCTTGGCTGAAGCGCAGGTGCAGTGCCTGTCGGAAATCTTCGAGCGTGCGGTAAAACGCGAAATCATCGAAGGCGAATTCGCGCTGCCGGATGTACCGCAGGAAGTGCTGGCGAAGTTCCCGGGCATCCTGGCCGGTATTCAGGGCCTGGAAGCCCAAGGCTTTCCGGTACTGGTGAAGGATGCGTCCCTGGGCGGTGAATTCCCAGTGATGTGCGTAACCTTGATGAACCCGCGCACCGGCGGCGTATTTGCTTCGTTCGGCGCGCACCCAAGCCTGGAAGTGGCGCTGGAACGCAGCCTGACGGAACTGCTGCAAGGCCGCAGCTTCGAAGGCTTGAACGACTTGCCGCAGCCGACGTTTGAAGGCCACGCGGTGACTGAGCCGAACAACTTTGTCGAGCACTTCATTGACTCCAGCGGCGTGGTGTCGTGGCGCTTCTTCAGCTCCAAGTCGGATTACGAGTTCGTCGAGTGGGACTTCTCCGGCCAGGGTGAAAACTCCAACGCCGAAGAGGCGGCAACCTTGTTCGGCATCCTCGAAGGCATGGGCAAGGAAGTGTACATGGCGGTGTACGAGCACATCGGCGCGACCGCCTGCCGCATCCTGGTGCCGGACTATTCCGAGATCTATCCGATCGACGATCTGATCTGGGACAACACCAACAAGGCGCTGTTTTTCCGCGAAGACATCCTGAACCTGCATCGCCTTGATGAGGCTGAATTGAAGGGTCTGGTTGAGCGTCTGGTGGAAAGCGAGCTGGACGACTACACCGACATCACCACCTTGATCGGCATCGAATTTGATGACAACACGGCGTGGGGTCAGCTGACGATTCTGGAATTGAAGCTGCTGATTTACCTGGCCTTGCAGCAGTTTGAAGAGGCCAAGGAACTGGTGGAAATGTTCCAGCAGTACAACGACAACACGGTCGAGCGTGGCTTGTTCTACCAGGCCGTGAATGCGGTGCTGGAGATGGAGCTGGACGAAGACCTGGAACTGGCGGACTACGAAGTGAACTTCCGCCGCATGTTTGGCAACGAGCGGATGGATGCGGCGATAGGGTCGGTGAATGGTAGCGTGCGGTTCTATGGTTTGACGCCGACGAGCATGAAGCTGGAAGGGCTGGATCGGCACCTGCGGTTGATCGACAGCTACAAGAAGCTGCACGCGGCGCGGGCCAATACGGCGCGCTAACCTGCTAGTGAGGAACCCTTGTGGGAGCTGGCTTGCCTACGATGCAGGCAACTCGGTGTATCTGGTACACCCAGTTGATGCCATCGCAGGCAAGCCAGCTCCCACAGGGTTTAGCGTTGTCCTGACGCGTTACAGAGTCCAACCCAACCCCAGCGCCTTGTGCAACGACGCAAAGTCCTTGAGCAACGCCGCATCCCCGGAAATCCGGCTTTCCTGCGCCTGGTACCGCGTACGTTCCGCATCCAGCCAATCCAGCGTGCTCGCCGTGCCTGCTTTATAACGCTGGCGCGTCAGGTCCGCAGCCCGTACCGCCGAAGACTCCACATTACGCAGCAGCACCACGTTCTGCCGCTGGTTGCCATACCGGGCCAACGCCACATCCGCATCACGCAACGCACTCAACACCACACTTTTGTAATGCGCGAGGGCCTCATCGCGCCCGGCTTCGGCGCCTTTGACACTGGCCGCCACCCGGCCGAAATCCAGTGCGTTCCAGGTCAAACGCGGCAATAGCAGCCAGGTGCCGCTGTCCTTGCGCGCCAGGTGCCCGGGGTCGGCCGCCGAGAACGACAAGTCACCCATCAGGCTGAGCTTGGGAAACCAGTCGGCGGTTTTCTCACCGATCTGCGCGTTGCTGGAGGCCAGCTGGCGCTCGGCGACGCGGATGTCAGGCCGTGCTTTCAGGATCGCCGCCGGGTCGGCAAACGGCACCTGGCTCGGGATGGCGGGCAGGGCGCGGGGCGTGCTGAGCTGTGCGTCCAGCTCGCCCGGTTCCAGGCCGCAGAGCAGGTTCAGTTGATCCACGGCCTCGACAATGGAGGCTTGCAACGGCAGTCGCTGGGCCCGGGTATTTTCTGCCTGGGTCAGTACCTGCTCCAGTTGCAACTGTGAGGCCACACCACGGCTGCGCCGTTGCTGGGTCAAGTCCAGCGCCTGCTGCTCGATATCGACACTGGCGTCCACCAAGGCGAGGCGTGCCTGTTGGTCGCGCAGGTCGGCGTAGGTCTGCACCACCTCGGCCGCCAACTGCACCTGGGCATCGGCCAGTTGCGCCTGCGAAGCGTCGTTTTCCGCCTGGGCCGCCTCGATGGCACGCCGGGTGCCGCCAAACAGGTCGGCTTCCCAGCTGGCATCAAAGCCGGCGAGGTAAAGGCTCAATGGCCCGCGGCCGCCGCCACTGTTGCCACCCAGCGCCGAGGTGTCGGGGGAGCGCAGCTTGAGCATCGCCGCATCGCCGGTGACCTTGGGCAGGGCGTTGGCATTGGCGCCACTCAGGCTGGCCCGCGATTGCTTGAGTCGGGCCTGGGCAGTCGCCATGTCCGGGCTGTTTTGCAGCGCCTGGGCCACCAGTTGATTGAGTTGCGGATCGCCGAGGGTCTGCCACCATTGGGCGACACCCGGCGTACTCGACTCGCTGCCTGCGTGAGGCAAGCGCCCGGCCGCCAGGGTTCTTGGCGCGGCATCCGGTGCGCCATGGTAGTCCGGCCCCACAGTACAGGCCGCCAGCAGGCCGACGGTGAAGAGCAGGGGAAGTGAGCGATAAATCATGTTCGTTGGCCTGCCTGCGCCGCGCGCTTTTTCAGGATGAAGATCAGGGGAAGGCACGCCAGCATGGCGAGTCCCAGCACGTAGAACGCGTCGTTATAGGCCATCACCGCCGCTTGTTGGGCGATGTCGTTGGCCAGGTGGCTGAGGGCTTGCAGCGAGGCGGTAGACGGGTCGCCGCTTTGCGCCAGGTAGCTGGCGGTGTTGCTCGCCATCTGGTCCTGGGTCAACTGGGTGTTGGCCTGGATGCCTTCGCGCAGCATGTCGTCATGGAAGTGGCTGCGCCGGTCCATCAGTACGCCGAGCAGCGCCAGCCCCAAGGTGCCGCCGAGGTTGCGCGACATGTTGTAGAGCCCGGCGGCATCGCCCGCATCGCGGGTTTCCACCGAGCGCATGGACAGCTGACTGAGGGGCATCATCACCAGGATCTGCCCGAAGCCCCGCAGTATCTGCGACCAGTAAAAATCATGGCCGACGCTCTGGGCGGTGAGCTGGGTGTCGAGAAAACAGCTGGCCCAGTACATCAACAGACCCACGCCGACCATCATCCTGAGGTCCAGGCGGCCAAGCATTCTCGGCAGAATCGGCATCAGCAAAAACGCCGGAATCCCCGACAGCAGCATGATTGAACCTGACTGTTGCGCGTTGTAGCCGGACAAGATCCCGAGGAACTGCGGCACCAGATACGCCGTGCCATACAACCCGGCGCCGACCGCCGTGGCAATCAGCAGCACGCTGCCAAAGCTGCGGTTGAGCACCAGTTGCAGGCGCAGGATCGGCGTGCTCGAGCGGACTTGCCCGACGGCGATCAGGAAGAAACCGATCACCATCGTGATGCTTAACCCGATGATCAACTGCGAGTCGAACCAGTGTTCACGCTGGCCTTCTTCCAGCACCACGGTGAGTGAGCTCAAGCCCATGGCCAGGCCAATGATGCCCAGCCAGTCGGCCTTGATGAATTGCTGAAGGTTCATGCGCTCGCTGGGCAGGCCGGTGATCAGCAGGGTGATCAAGGTGATGCTGACAGGCAGGTTGATGAAGAAGCACCAGCGCCAGTTGATGTTTTCCGTGAGCCATCCGCCAATCACCGGGCCCAACAGTGGGCCGAGGATCACGGTCATGCCAAACATTGTGGTGCCGATTGCCAACTGGTGGGCGGGGAGGCGGGTGCGCACGATGGTCTGCGCGGTCGGGATCATTGCACCGCCGGCAAAGCCTTGGCCGATGCGCCCGGCAATCATCGCGCCGAGGCTCGACGACAGCCCGCAGAACATCGAGAAGAACGTGAACATCAACGCGGTGCCGATCAGGAATCGGCGCAGGCCGAATACCCGCGTCAGCCAGGCGGCGAGGGGGATCATGACGATCTCCGACATCAGGTAACCCGTGGCGATCCACGTGCCTTCCGTGCCCGTTGCGCCGATCTGGCCCTGTATTTGCGGGAGCGCCGAGTTGGTGATCGAGATGTCCAGGGTCGCCAGCAACGCCCCCAGCGAGCCGGCGGCGACCGCGATCCAGTCCGTCAGCGAGGCGTCGCGCGGTTTGTCCGCGGGCACCTCGGTCAAGATGGCTTCAGCCATGGTTGGCGTCTGCCGTGTGGGTGCGAGTGTCGACGTCTACGGTGGCGGACAAGCCGGGCACCAGTGCCTGGCGAACGTCGTCATCCGGTACATCCAGGGAAATCCGTACTGGCACGCGCTGCACGATCTTGGTGAAGTTGCCGGTGGCGTTCGACGGCGGCAGCAACGCGAACTGTGCGCCCGTGCCAGGGGAGAGGCTGTCGATATGGCCCTGGATGGCATGGCCGGGCAGTGCATCCACATGCACGGTGACGGTCTGCCCGGCGCGCATCTCGCCGATCTGGGTTTCCTTGTAGTTGGCGGTCAGGTAGATCGCGCTGACTGGCACTACCGTCAACAGGCGCGTGCCCGGCTGCACGTATTGGCCGACACGCACACCACGGTCAGCCACGCGACCATCGAGGGGGCTGCGGATCACCGCGTCGTCCACATCCAGCTGGCTTTGCGCTTCACTGGCCTTGGCCACGCCGAGTTGCGCCTGGGCTTGCTTGAGCTGGGCTTCGAGGGTGCCGTAGCGGGTTTGGCTGGAGCGCAATGCGGCCTGCTTGGCGGCCACGGTGCTGCGGGCTTGGGCGAGTTGGTTATTGAGCTGCGCCAGGCGCTCTTCCGGCTCGGCTCCTGAGCGCGCCAAGGGTGCATAACGCGCGACTTCGGTTTGAGCGTGCTGGGCGTCGGCTTGGGCGCCTTGGAGTTGGGCGCGCGCCTCGGCGATGGTCGAGTCCTGTTGCACCAGGTCGGCCTGGGCCTTGGCAAAGTCGGCCTCGCGGGCGGCAATCGTCGCCGAGGCTTCGTCACTCACCGCTTGGTATTTGCGGGCGTCCAGGCGCACCAGCACGTCGCCGCGCCTCACGTTCTGGTTATCCGCCACCAACACCTCGGCGACGTAGCCATTGATTTTGGGGGCGACGCTGATGCTGTCGGCTTGCAGGTAAGCGTCGTCGGTGGTCTCGATAAAGCGCCCGGTGAGCCACCACCAGGCGCCCCACGCCAGCCCGGCCAACAGCGCCACGCCGGCGAGACTCAGCAGAATCCGTCGGGCTTTGCCGCGTTGGCCGTTGACGGTGGTTTCAGGAATGACCTGAGAAGAGGGAGGTGCAGCGGACATCAAGTCACTCCAGTTTTATATCAGTTGGAATAAATTCGTTTTTTCGCGAAAATTTGTCAACTGGTATATTTTGGTTACGTTAAAAAAATGGAGTTACCCATGGCACGACACAAACCGGCCGCCGAAGGGGGTTATCAGCGGGGTGAAGAAACCCGTGCACGTATTGTCGAGGCTGCCGTCGTGGTCTTTGGCGAGCGCGGCTACGACGGTGCGTCCACCCGGGACATCGCGAATGCCGCCGGGGTCAATGCGCCAGCGATCCAGTACTACTTCGACGGCAAGGAAGGCGTCTACCTGGAATGCGTCGAGCATTTGATCACGCTGTTATGGCGGAAAATGGCGCCCACTGTTGAAGCGGCCGAAAGCGCATTGGCGGAAGACGGCGCTAATGATCAAGGGTTGATCGAAGCCTCATTGGGCATCCTGGGCGCAGTGGTTTCCACGATCCAGGACAGTCCCCAGACTACTGCGTGGCGAGCGTTTCTTGATCGTCATCAGGCTGGACTGTGCCCCGAAAGCGCGACCATGGCTTTCGAGGAACGCTTCAAGGCGCGCATCGCCAACGTGATCCGCCTGCTGATCGCGCGCCTGGCGGGCCTTGCCGTTGACGACGAGCGCACGGTGATTCACTCCATGGCGCTGTTCACCCAGGGCCTGGCGTTTCGGGTGCAGAAACCCAAGCTGCTATCAGCTTTGAACTGGACTGAAGTGAACCAGAAGGAAATGGAATTGGTGCGGGAGGTGGTGCTGATGCAGGCGCGGTTCACCCTCGAAGGTCTGGTGCGGCACCGGGGCCGGCACTGACCTCAGCGCTTGCTGAACGCCAGCCGGGCCGCGAACAGCACAAAGATCATGCCGGTGGTGCGGTCCATCCACTTGATGACCTTTTCGCGCCGCAGCACACCGGCCAAAGGCTGCGTGGCGCCAATCAGTATCAGTGACCAGATCAGGCTGATCACCACATGGATGCTCACCAGGCCGAACGTCCACACCACCAGGGAATGCCCCTGGGGAATGAACTGCGGCAGGAAAGACACGTAGAAAATCCCGATCTTGGGGTTGAGCACGTTGCCCATCATGCCCTTCAAAAACCAGTTGGCGCCGGGTTTCCCATCGGCCTCGACGGGTGCCAGCGAGCTGCGCGGGCGCAACAGCATGTTCAGGCCCAGCCAGGCCAGGTAAGCCGCGCCGCAATACTTCAAGACGTTGAAGGCCACCTCGGACACGGCAATCAACGCGCCCAGCCCAAAGGCAACCGCAGCACCCCATAACAAACAGCCGGCGTTGATGCCCAGGGTGGCGCGCAGCGCTTGTTGCTTGCCCTCGACGGTGGCGGTGCGCAGCACCAGGGCCGTGTCCAGCCCTGGGGTCAGCGTCAGCAGTGTGGCGGCGAAGGTAAAGGCCAGCAGGTTATCGGTGATGGACATGGATATTTACCTGAAATCAGAAATTCTCAAGACTGGCGTTGATACCGGCGACACGCGCCAGCTCGATGGTTGCGTCGACCTGTTCAGCATCGATGATAAAGCCCTGAAAATCGTCATCTCCCGAGTCCAGGTGGACGTAACGCTTGCCGAATCGAGCCAGCCATTGGTCGAAACGTTCCAGCACCTCAGCCATTGATGACTTGCCGTCATGCACGTAGACGTAAGGTTCTTGCACGCCGCTGGCGCTTGCCAGGTAGGGCGCGAGGTATTCAAAGCTGTCATACCCACGCCAATCGACAGCCAGCAGCGTCAGGTAGTCGAGTTTCTGTCCGCGGGTGTCTTCAAGCAAACCCAACGACAGTGCAGTGACTGCGTCTTGCCGGACGGAGTACTGGCGCAGCACTCGCCGTACCAGCCTGGCGCTTTCCTCTTCCGGCGCACGGGCCAGCAGCGTTTGGGTCAGTGTTTTGAGCGCCTGCTTCTGCTGCGCGAATTCGGGAGGGCGCATCTCTCGCATGATGGCGGCATGGCTGGCGTTGGTTTCCTCGGGCGGTGGCATGGTAAAGCGCCCGCCAAACAGACGATCCCAAATGCCCATGCTGCCTCCCTGTATACGCGGCTTTCCTTATTGGTGAAGCAGGTTACTGTCATGGACGCAGGGCTGTCGATACTGTGCAAGAATATGGCGCTTAGCCACTTAGGGAACTCAAGGATGAAAACGCTGTGTGCTGCGCTGTTGTTGACGGTTGTAACCACCCTGGCCCAGGCCAATGAGGTTTGGATAGGCTTCCAGGAAATAGTGATTCCCGACGCGGAACACGGCAGGCCATTGCAGGTGGCGGTGTGGTACCCGACCCATGCTTCCGGCACACCAGAACTGATTGCTGACAATCCGGTGTTTGTCGGCGCACCCGCCTTGAAGGACGCCGCGCCGGCTGCTGGCGAACACCCGCTGGTGGTGATCTCCCACGGCATTTTCGGCAACTGGATCAACCAGTCGTGGCTCGCCAGTGCGTTGGCCGGGCAGGGTTACATCGTTGCCTCGCCCAACCACCCCGGCACCACCAGCAAGGACCGCACCCAGCCCGCGGCCTCCGAACTATGGAAACGTCCCCTTGATATCCATCGGGTGATTGATGCCGTGATCGCACAGCCAAAACGCTTTGGCGCGGTGGCCGAGCACAAGATCGCCGTGGTGGGGCACTCACTCGGCGGCTGGACCGCGATGGAAGTTGGCGGCGCACGCTTTGACCCGCAGCGCTTTACCGAGGACTGCAAGGTGCATTCCGAGATCGCCCCTTGCAAGGCGTACGACCTGATCGAGGTGGGTCGCACGGAGCAGGCCAAACAGCGCCTGGCCGAGGACTTGAGCGATAAGCGTGTGGCCGCCATCGTTTCCCTGGATCTTGGCTTCGCCCGTGGCTTCAGCGATGAAAGCCTCGCGGCGCTGAACCGCCCAACACTGGTGATTGCGGCGGGTACGCCGTCCCCGGAGTTGCCCGCAGCGCTGGAGTCGGCCGACTTGGCCAAACGCCTGCCACAGAAGACTTCGCGCTACGTGGAAATCAGCGATGCCACGCACTTCAGCTTCCTGCCCCTCTGCAAGCCGGGCGCGGTGGAGCGGATTGAACAGAGCGACCCCGGTGAAGGCTTTATCTGCCTGGATGCCAAGGGGGCTCGTCCCAAGCCGCAGATTCAGCAGCAGGTAATCAGCTGGATCAGTGAGTTCCTGCAGCAGTCCCTGCGCTAGCCGTTAGCTGCCTTTGCGTCGAGGCGTTATGTTCGATTCCGGTCTGCCGCCGGAATCGCCACCCGACTCGTCGCCTTCACCTCCTTCAACGCCAAACTCGACTGAATCGACGCAATCCCCAACTGCCGCCGCAACACGCTCTCCAAAAAATCGCTGTACGCATCCAGATCCTCCGCCAACACCTGCAACAGATAATCCGCATCCCCGGTGATTTTGTGGCACGCCTGCACCTGAGGCAGTTCCTTGATTACTGCCTCAAAATCTTCCGGCGTATGGTCGGAATGCACCGCAAACCGCACGTGCACAAACGCCATGATTTCCAGGCCCAGCATCTTGCGATCGAGGTTGGCCTGGTAGTCCTTGATCACGCCTTCTTCCTCCAGCCGCTTACGCCGTCTCCAGCACGGCGTGAGGCTCAGTGACAGGCGCTCGCTGAGTTCGGCGTTGGAGATACTCGCGTCTTCCTGCAGCAAAGCGAGGATGGCGAGATCGGTGTCGTCAAGTGCGACCAGTTTGGTTTTATTTTTCTTCATGGCGGTTCATTGGGGTAAAAATGCCCGATTACGCTAGCATCGGCGCACATAAAAGCAAAGAAAGCCCACCGTAGCCAGAACAAAATAATCACCTGTCTTTCACGGGTGGATGTCTTTCATGTTGACTGTTTTTAGTGATTCTCATCGTTTGCACCATGGCACCGAACTCAAGGATGGCGTGCTCAAGCCGTCCTTCGAACAACCCAGCCGGGCCGACACCGTGCGTGACCGGGTCAAGCACGTGGGCCTGGGCGATATCATCGTCCCGCGCAAGTTTGACCGGGTCTGTTACGTCAACGCCCACAGTGAACGCTACGTGTCTTTCCTGGAAACCGCCTGGGCTGAATGGACCGCCATCGGCCGTGCCCACGACGCCTTGCCGCTGGTGTGGCCGGTGCGTGACCTGGCCAATGAGCAGGTGCCGGAATTCATCGACGGCAAGCTCGGCTTCTTCGCGATGGATGCCGGTTCACCCATCACCAGTACCACCTGGGAAGCGGTGAAGACCAGCGCCGATATCGCGCTCACCGGCCTGGCGTTGATCGATGAAGGCCACAACAGTGCCTTCGCCTTGTGCCGTCCACCGGGCCACCATGCGGCGCGGGAATACATGGGCGGTTATTGCTACCTGAATAACGCGGCCATCGCAGCGCAGCACGCGATCACTCAAGGCGCCAAGCGTGTTGCGGTGCTGGACGTGGATTTCCACCACGGCAACGGCACGCAGAACATCTTCTACGACCGTAGTGACGTGATGTTCGTCTCGCTGCATGGCGAACCGTCCGTGTCGTATCCGTACTATTCGGGCTTCAGTACCGAGTGCGGCACAGGGGCAGGCGAGGGCTTCAACCTCAACTACCCGCTGGCAAAAAACACCGGTTGGAGCACCTATAGAGACGCGTTGCTCGACGCGTGCATCCAACTGCGAAAGTTCTCGCCGGAAGTGTTGGTGATCTCCCTCGGCGTCGACACCTTCAAGGACGATCCCATCAGCCATTTCCTCCTCGAAAGCCGCGACTTCCTGGGCATTGGCGAGATCATCGCCAGCGTCGGCGTGCCCACCCTGTTTGTGATGGAAGGCGGCTACATGGTCGATGAAATCGGCATCAATGCCGTCAACGTGCTGCATGGTTTCGAGAACAAACACGCCTGATCCCGATGCCATTTCAACAATAAAAAAACCCTGACTTTTTTCTGCCAAAACTCAAAAACATAACAAGAGGTTTTGTGATGAAAACAACCGCGCCCGGGCTGATTGAAAAGCCCGCTTTGCAACGCACCCTCAACAACCGGCATATCCAGCTGATGGCCATGGGCGGTGCGATTGGCACTGGCCTGTTCATGGGCTCGGGCAAGATCATCGCGCTGTCCGGCACCTCGATCATCCTGATCTACATGATCATCGGGCTGTTTGTGTATTTTGTGATGCGCGCCATGGGCGAGCTGCTGTTATCCAACCTCAACTTCAAAAGCTTCGCCGACTTTGCCGGTGCCTACCTGGGGCCGCGTGCGGCGTTTTTTCTCGGCTGGTCGTATTGGCTGAGCTGGAGCGTAGCGGTGGTGGGGGATGCGGTGGTGGTCGGGGGCTTTTTCCAGTATTGGTTCCCGGACGTGCCGGCCTGGATCCCGGCGATAGCGATGTTGCTGACCCTGTTTGCCTTGAATGTGCTGACGGTGAGGTTATTCGGCGAGGTGGAATTCTGGTTTGCGATCATCAAGATCATCGCCGTGGTGACCTTGATCAGCGTGAGCGTGGTGCTGATCGCCAGCTCGTTTGTGTCACCCACCGGTGTCACGGCTTCCCTCAACCATTTGCTGGATAAGCAGGCGGCGTTTCCCAATGGCTTGTTCGGGTTCTTTGCCGGATTCCAGATGGCGATCTTTTCGTTTGCCGGCACTGAGTTGATTGGCACGGCGGCGGCGGAAACCCGCTCGCCGGAGAAGACGCTGCCCAAGGCGATCAACTCGATTCCGCTGCGGATCATCCTGTTCTATGTGCTGGCCCTGGCGTGCATCATCGCAGTGACGTCCTGGGAGCAGGTGTCCCCCAGCAAGAGCCCGTTTGTCGAGCTGTTCCTGGTGGCCGGCTTTCCTGCCGCCGCGGGGATTGTGAATTTTGTCGTGCTGACGTCAGCGGCTTCGTCGGCCAACAGTGGGGTGTTTTCGGCCAGTCGCATGTTGTTTGGTTTGGCGGATCTGGGGGACGCACCGGGGATATTCCGACGGCTATCAAAAAGCAGCGTGCCGTTTATCAGCCTGGCGTTTACCACCTTCCTGATGCTGCTTGGCTTGCTGCTGCTGTTTATAGT
Source organism: Pseudomonas sp. Xaverov 83 (assembly GCF_019352905.1). Taxonomy (NCBI): domain Bacteria; kingdom Pseudomonadati; phylum Pseudomonadota; class Gammaproteobacteria; order Pseudomonadales; family Pseudomonadaceae; genus Pseudomonas; species Pseudomonas sp. Xaverov 83. The sequence goes on from NZ_JAAAFU010000097.1 coordinate 74,456, forward strand.
CCCGGAAGTGATGACGGCCTTTACCATCGTTTCCACCGTTTCGGCGATCCTGGTGATCTTTACCTGGTCGACTATCCTGGCGTCCTACATCGCCTATCGGAAAAAGTGCCCGGAGCTACATGAAAAATCCATCTACAAAATGCCCGGTGGCGTGCCGTTGGCGTGGGTTTCACTTGGCTTCCTGGCGTTCGTACTTTGCTTACTGGCACTTCGCCCAGATACCCGCCTGGCCCTTTGCGTGATGCCTGCCTGGTTTATGTGGCTGGCGGTTGCCTACCATTTCTCGCATTTTCGCCACCGACTCCAGCCTGATCAGCACACCGCACGTTAGCGGTCGTCATACAACTCAACGGCATTCAACCCTCGGAAAAGGCCGGCTTTTACGGCCTTTTCATGACGGTTTTTTCATTCCAACATGACAAAGATTTCACAATCTGCGCCATAGACCCCATGCCACAATCCGCAGCGTTTGCAGGGCCGCAACGGTATTCGCTCGAAGGACAGTAAAAAAATAATGTTCACAGGGGCGCAGTAAATGAAACTCTCTACATTAGCGTTGGCCATCACGGCGGCTGTCCTTGCACAACAAGCCAGCGCAGATGGTTTTGGTCTTGGTTCACTCGGCACGGGTGACGGCCATAGCGGCTTCCTCGAAGACAGCCACTCGTCGATCAGTTCGCGCACCATGTACTACAACGCCGACGTTCACTCCGGCACCGCGAACGACCTGCGTGAAGCGGCTCAAGTACTGCGTTTCGACTACAAATCCGGCTACACCCAAGGCACCATCGGGGTAGGTTTTGACGTGATGGCGTTCGGCGCCTTGCGTCTCGACGGTGGCGATGGCCACGCAGCGGGCAATGGCCTGTCGGGTAACGGCAACAGCTTCTTCCCGGTGAAGAACAACGGCACCGAGCCTGCTGACAGCTTCGGTCGTGCAGCCGGCAACGTTAAATTCCGTATTTCCCAGACTGAATTGCACGTGGGCGGTGGTTTGGCGCCGATCCTGCCGATCCTGGTGTCCAACGATAGCCGCGCAGCGCCGCAAACGTTCGACGGCGGTATCCTGACCTCCAAGGACATCCCTAACGTCACCTTCACCGGTGGCGAGCTGAACAAGGCTGAAGGTCGTGCATCGAGTAACTCCACAGGCTTGAGCGTTGCCGGTGCCACTCGCGACAGCGACAGCTTCCGTTTTGGCGGCGTTGACTACCAGCCGTTTGGTTCTTCTGACAACGTCATCGCTAAAAACCTGACGTTGCAGTACTACTACGCCAACCTGGAAGACTTCTACAAACAGAACTATTTCGGCCTGGTGCACGTACTGCCGCTGGGCAATGACCAATCGTTCAAAACCGACCTGCGCTATTTCGACAGCACCAGCGACGGTAAAAACGGTTCGGCCGGCTATGCGTTCAACAACAACGGCGGCTATGCCAAGCACGCTGGTGAAGTCGACAACAAAACCTACAGTGCTGCATTCACGTACCAGTTGGGCGGCAGTCAGTTGATGCTCGGCCACATTGGCGTGAGCGATGACGGCGGCTTCGTCTGGGTCAACCAGGGCAGCATCGCCGACCCGACCGCACAAGGCGCGGCGGGCTCCGACTTCTACCTGTTTACGGACGCAGTGGTTGGGCAGTTCTCCCGCGCGGGCGAGCAAGTCAATTTCGGCCAGTATCTGTATGACTTCAGAACCCTGGTGCCTGGCCTGAAAGCGTCCATTGCTTACCTCAACGGCAGCGACATCAAGGCCAAGGTTGCCGGTGGCAGCGATCAGTCGGAACGCGAAACCGATTTCCGTCTTGATTACGTCGTGCAGGAAGGCCCGCTGAAAGGCTTCGGTACCACCTTCCGTACCGGTAGCTACCACGGCCACAACACCGGTACTGCCGACCAGGATCAAACCCGCCTGATCTTCAACTACACCTACGCGCTGTTTTAATGAGTCTTCGGTAAACGCTCCACCCGAAGGCCGCCCATTGGACGGCCTTTTTTTTTGCGCGGGATTTCCGGCAGAGCAGGGCGCTATAGTTGTTTTTACACAACGCTACGTTTGATCATGCGCGGCAATTCCTAACCTATAAGTCAAGAAAAGGGCCGTTCCCATGAAAATCAGTGCACGCAACGTATTCAAAGGCCAGGTCAGCCAGGTCCAGGACGGCGCGGTCAACGCTGAAGTGGTGTTGACCCTGCCCGGCGGCGAACAGTTGGTGGCGGTGGTGACCATGGAAAGCATCCGCAACCTGGGCATTGCCGTAGGCAAGGAAGCGGTCGCGCTGATCAAGGCGCCGTGGGTGATGCTGATGACTGAATCCAGCGACATCCGCCTGTCGGCCCGCAACTGCCTGGAAGGCAAGGTGCTGAGCGTGAATGACGGCGCGGTGAATGCTGAGGTGGTAATCGAATTGGCGGGCGGTTCGAAGGTGTTTTCCATCGTGACCCGCGATGCGGTAACCGAGCTGGGTTTGAAGCCGGGCGTGAGTGCCACGGCGGTGATCAAGGCGTCCCATATCATCCTGGGCGTGCCGGCCTGATAACACCCCACACAACGTAGCAGCTGTCGAGCCCGAGCGAGGCTGCGTTTGCGGTGTATCTGACACACCGCCGACGCAGCCTCGCTCGGGCTCGACAGCTGCTACGGGATGTCCGGTTGCCGCGGCGTTTGTTGTGGGAGAGGGCTATTGCGCTAAGGCGCCAGCCGGGTGAACACATAATCATGGTTCTTCACCAGCGCCTGATGGCAGGCAAAGCACGTCTCATGCTGCGCCTGGTCCACCGGTTTGCCATTGATGAACCGCCCAAAACCCCAGCCTCCCGTCGCTGCGTATTTCTTCGAATCCTTGACCATGAACTGCACGGTGGTGGCCGCGCCGGGAATCGACGCGGTCTTGAACTCGGGCGACTGCACATGTTTCCACGCCAGCTTGGCCAGCACGGTGCCGTCGGGGAAGGGCAGCGTACCGTCGCGGTAGGCCTTGAGCGCGACCTTGTTGCCCAGTACCACGCGCAGTTCATTCAACGGGTCGGCTTCCTGGGCCGGCGCGACAAGTTCCCATTGGCGGTAGCCGTCGGGAATCGTCACGCCGTAGATCGGCGATGGCTCGCTGGTGGTAGAGCCGCCAAAGGCGAACCCGGTCGCCGTGGCCACCACGGCGGCGGTTGCAGCGACGAGTGCAGCAAGATGCAGGCGCTTCATCACAGGTGATCCGCATCAATTACAGCCTTGGCAAAAGCTTGCGGTGCTTCCTGCGGCAGGTTGTGGCCGATGCCGCCGCTGATCAACCGGTACTCGTATTTGCCGGTAAAGCGCTTGGCGTAGTCTTCCGCTGCCGGATGCGGTGCGCCGTTGGCGTCGCCTTCCAGGGTGATGGTGGGTACGCCGATGGACGGGGCAGTGGCGAGTTTTTGCTCCAGCGCTGCGTATTTCTTTTCGCCCTGCACCAGCCCGAGGCGCCAGCGGTAGTTGAAGATCGACACGGCGACATGGTCGGGGTTGTCCAGGCCTTTGGCGCTGCGGTCGAAGGTGGCGTCGTCAAACGCCCATTTCGGCGAGGCGATCTGCCAGATCAGCTTGGCGAAGTCGTGGGTGTTTTTTGCATAGCCGGCGGCGCCGCGGTCGGTGGCGAAGTAGAACTGGTACCACCATTGCAGCTCGGCCTTGGGCGGTAGCGGGTTCTTGCCGGCAGCCTGGTTGCCGATCAGGTAGCCGCTGACCGACACCAGCGCCTTGACCCGCTCCGGCCACAGCGCGGAGACGATGTCGGCGGTGCGTGCGCCCCAGTCGTAGCCGCCGAGCACCGCGTGTTTGATTTTCAGTGCATCCATGAAGTCGATCAGATCGACCGCGAGTGCGGCCGGCTGGCCGTTGCGCAGGGTCTTCGCCGACAGGAAATGTGTGTCGCCATAGCCGCGGGCGTAAGGCACCAACACCCGGTAGCCCTGGGCGGCCAGCAGCGGCGCTACTTCGGAGTAGCTGTCAATGTCGTAGGGCCAGCCATGCAGCAGGATCACCACCGGTCCATCGGCCGGGCCGACTTCGGCGTAGGCCACATCCAGCAAGCCGGCCTTTACATGCTTCAACGGGCCAAGCGCGGTGTGGGCACTTGCGCTGGCAACCGCAGGTGCTTGTGTGTCCTGTGCACTGGCTACGCCGACGGCACCGAACTGCAACAGCGCAAAGGCCAGCAACGACGCGCCCATCAGGCGGCGGGGTTTGAAACCGGGCGGGGTGTTCAACTGTGTGTGCATGGTGAGTCTCCAGCGGCGGGTGATGTGCCTGGCTCACAGTTGAACGCAGTTGTGTATCCCGCCTGTTTCGGGAAAACCCTTGGGTTAAAGCTTTTGTATCGCAGAGTGGTTTGGACACACTGCGATACAAGGCAGGTTAATGATTGGCGTTGGCCTGGAGCGCGTCGAAGAAACCTGCCAGGTCGTGATTGAATCGGTCGGGCTCTTCGGCGAACGGTGCATGGCCGGCGTTTGCATACAACCTACTGTGCACCTGTGGATTGAGCTGTTTCGCCCGGGCGATGGCCGGCCCCGCCTGGACCAGGGCATCGCGGGCGCCATACAGCAGCAACACCGGCACTTTCGCGCCGCCCAGGCCTTTGGCGGCGTCGACCGTCATGGATTGCACGGCGCGCTGCATGTCCCAGGAAGCCATGGCTGCGTTGGCCAGCAGGCGTTCGAATGTGCGGCTGTCGGGTTGGGTGTGAAAACACAGGGCCAGGAACTCGCGCACGGTGTCCAGATGAGTCTTCAGGTTTGGCGAGTTCAAGTCGCGGTACACCTCGGGATGCGCCACGATTTGGTCCGCCTTAAGCTCAATGACGCCGTCGACATACACCGCGCCCGCAATCTGGCTATCGCCGTACCGGGACAGGTAGTTGGAAATCACTGCGCCGCCCAGCGACCAGCCGACCAGTAAGGGTTTGTCGGCATGGGAGGCGGTTATCACCGCATTGAGATCATCCGCCCAGCGACGGCCTTCGATGTAGGCCGCGTCTTCGGTGGGTTTGCTCGAAAGGCCATGGCCGCGCAGGTCGTAGGTGATCATGCGAAAACGTTGTAGTTGCGGGCTGTTTACCTGCGCTTCCCAGTTCAAGTGACTGCCCAGCAAGCCGTGAATGAAGAGCAGGGTGGGGCCGTCGGGGTTTCCTGATTCCTGGACCGTCAGGGTGACGCCGTCCGGCGCGGTAACGGTATAGGTGTTGGTCTGGGCAAGGGCGGCCGCGGATACGGCAAGCAGCACGCCTGCCAGCAACAGTGCGCACAGGCGACGGGTGAGGGTACGAAAGGGCATGAACGGTGCTCCGGTTCAGGGTAGGTGCCCTAGCGTCAGCCCTCACACTGGTGTGAGGGTCAAGGGGGAAAATCGTGTTATGTTTTTTCGATGAAAAATACCCAAGCCTCCAGCGCCTTGAGCATCGGCGAACTTGCGCGGCAGAGCGGCGCGAGTGTGCGTTCGATCCGCCATTACGATGAGCATGGTTTGCTCACGTCCAGCCGTGCCAGTAATGGCTATCGCACGTTTCCCGCTGCGGCCGTGGCGCAGGTCCGGCAGATCCAGCGGATGATCGCGACGGGCTTCAGCCTGGCCGAGATCCGCAGTTTCCCTGACTGCATGCGCATGATCGAAGGGGCTGCCGCGTGTTCGCAGACGTCCGCTGCCCAGCGGGAACGACTGGCCTCGATCGAGCGGCAGATTGCCGACCTTGAGCTGCGGCGCGCACGGTTGCTTAAAACCCTGGCTGACGGGGTCATTCCGCCGCTGGATTAATCCGCGCGCGTGGCCACGAACACCAGGCTCGGCGCCTGCCCGGGCACATCGTCCAGCTCATCGATGGGCCGCATACCGATTTTCTCCAGCACCTTGATCGAGGCTGTATGGGCCGGACGCACCACGCCGTACACCTGCGGCTGGTCCAGTTCGACAAAGCCAAACTGCAACGCTGCCCTGGCAAGCTCCGTCGCGTAGCCTTGGCCCCAGGCGCTGACCGCGAAGCGGTAGCCCAGGTTGATTCGCTCAACGTCGTTGTACTTGTACAACGTGATGCCGCCGAAACCGATCACACACTCCGGCGCCTCCCGGGTCGCAATCGCCCATTGGCCGAAGCCATGTTCTGCCCAGTGCTTCAGCCAGCGAGCCAGGGCGGCCTCGGCTTGACCCAGGTCGGTCAAGGGGCCCGCCGGGTTGTAGCGGTTGGTCTCGGGATCGCCATAAATGGCGAATACACTGGCCGCATCGTCGACCGTCGGGGCCCTGAGAATCAGGCGTGAGGTGGTTATCGGGCGAGTATTCATGGATGGGCTCTGGTCCTTGGAGCGAGAGAGAAGGTGTTCACCTATATTTATCCTGCTTTCGGCGCTCTAGCACGCTTGATTCAGTTGTTAGGGCTACTGGCAGGATGCCACAATGGCACTTTGTCGCGGCAGTAAGATCAGGCGGACCAAATGAATGGCCTTGGGCGTGGGCAGGACCAGGATTGCTTCATCGAGGAGCAGGTACGAACAGATCGATTGCACCAGCTGTTTCGCCAATCATTTTCTGCGGTGTTCGGCAGTTATATGGCCGCCGCAATGCTCTGCTGGCTGTGCTGGGAACGTTTTGATCACTCGGTAATGCTGGTCTGGCTGGTGGTGCTGGCGGGCACGTCGCTGCTGCGAGTGTCGATGTTCATGGCCTGGTTTCGCTGCCCCAACAGTGATCGCACCCCCGCACGCTGGGAGCGGCGTTACTGGGTGACGCTGATGTTGTCAGCCGGGGTCTGGGGGATCGGTGCACTCGCGCTGATGCCCACCGACGACCGACTCTCCCAGGCCCTGGTGATGTTGTTCACCGTGGGCATGTCGGTCAGCGCCGTTTCTTGTTATTCGGCCTATCGCTACATGACCCTGGTCTCTATGGGCCTGGTTCTGCTGCCATGCACCCTGTGGCTGCTGTTTCAACCGTCCTCGATGCAAGTCGGCATGGCGCTGGCGGTGCTGGTGTTCTCTTCGTTTGTTGGCGGCGCCACGCGCAAGTTGTCGGATGCTTTGGAGAAAGCCTTTCGACTGACTCGGCAAATGGAACGTGCCCACAATATCTCCACCCGCGCCGCACAAACCGACGAGCTTACCGGGCTGATGAACCGCCGGGCGTTCTTCGAGCATGCGCAGTTGCTCTACGAACAGTGCCGGCATAACCAGCAGCCGTTGTGCGCGCTGATGATGGACATGGACCACTTCAAAAACATCAATGACACCTACGGCCACCAGGCCGGGGACCAGGTGCTGCGGCAGATCGGCGGGGTGATCAGCGCGTCGTTTCGCCAGGCCGATGTCTACGGACGGCTGGGGGGCGAGGAGTTTGCGGTGCTGCTGCCGGATACGTCGCTGGAGACCGGGCGGCACATCGCCGAACAGTTGATCAAGGCCATCGCAGGGCTGGCCAGCGAGCCGGTCCATGGGTTGACCGCGAGCCTCGGCGTGGCCTGGGCCCGGGCGGTGGACCAGGACCTGCACGGCTTGATGAACACCGCAGACAAGGCGCTGTACCGCGCCAAGGCCCTCGGGCGTAACCAGGTGGCCGTGGCCGAATAGGGCTCAGCCTTTGAGCAATGCCTTGGCCAATACCTGTGAGACCTGGTCGGCGGAGTAGGGCTTGGGCAGGAAGGCCAGGCCTTCGTAGCCGCTTTCTGCCAGCTCCTCGCTGTAGCCCGAGGTCAGCACCACCGGCAAGCCAGGCCTGCGCCGCCGCAGTTCCCTGGCCAGCGCCACGCCGGTGATGCCGGGCATCACCACATCGGAAAACACCGCATCGAAGCCCTTTACCTCTGTACCGGCCAGCTCCAGGGCCTGTTCGGCATTGGTAGCCCAGGTGGTCTGGTAGCCCAGGTCCTGGAGGATCTGATTGGCAAAGCGGCCCACTTCCAGGTTGTCTTCCACCACCAGAATATGGCGCTGGGCGCAGTCCGCGATCAGGCCACACCGCTCGGGGGCGCAGCGCTCGAAGCCCTCTTCGGGCACCACTTGCGGCAGGTACAGGGTAAACACCGTGCCTTGGCCGACCTCGCTGGCCACATCGACGTTGCCGCCTGACTGCTTGGCGAAGCCGAACACCTGGGACAGCCCAAGGCCGGTGCCCTTGCCGACTTCCTTGGTGGTGAAAAACGGTTCGAAGATGCGCTCGAACGTCTCACCGGGAATCCCGCTGCCGGTGTCAGTGAGGGAGATCGCAATAAACGCCTGCCGTGAGCCGGCGTCACCGCGGATGCTCGGCAGTGTCTGCTCGGCATCCAGGCGCAGGGTCAGGGTGCCCTGGCCGTTCATGGCGTCCCGGGCGTTGAGGGCGATATTGATCAGTGCGGTTTCAAACTGGCTGGAGTCGGCGCGGATGTAGCACGGCTGCCCCGGCATTTCGACGCGCACCTGAATCCGTGCGCCAGTGACCGTCTCGAGCATCTCGCCGATGTTCTTGACCCGCTGGGCCGCATCGAACACTTCCGGGTTGAGCGGCTGGCGGCGGGCGAACGCGAGCAACTGGCTGGTCAATTTCCCGGCCCGTTCCACGGTGTCGGTGACGGCGCTCATGTAGCGCTGGCGACGTTCTTCAGACAGGCTCGGCAGGCGCAGGAAATCGACGGATGAACGAATGATGGTCAGCAGGTTGTTGAAGTCATGGGCCACGCCTCCGGTCAACTGGCCGATGGCTTCGAGCTTTTGCGATTGGCGTAATGCGGCTTCGGTCTGGGTCAGCAGGGCAGTTCTTTCGTTGACACGCTGCTCCAGGCTCGCATTCAACTCGGTCAATCGTCGCGACAGGACAACGGTGGCGGTGGTTTCGGTGACGGTGTCGAGCATGCCGACCACCTTGCCCTGCACGTCGCGGATCGGGCTGTAGCAGAAGGTGAAGTACGCCTGCTCCGGCGCGCCGCCCCGTTCGATCGTCAACGGGTAATTTTCGATAAAAGTGGCTTTACCGGCGAAGGCTGCGTCGGCAAACGGACTGATTTGGGGCCAGGCTTCCTGCCAGATGTGGCTGAAAGGCCGCCCGAGGGCATCGGGTTTGTCGCCAAGGATCGGGATAAACCCATCGTTGTACAGCGTGATCAGCGAAGGCCCCCAGACGATCGCCTGGGGAAAACTGGAGGCAAGGCATAGCGCGACGGTGGTCTTCAATACGTCTGGCCATTGGTCCAGCGGCCCCAGTGGGGTATTGGCCCAATCGTGATGCCGGACCCGTTCGGCCATTTCGCCGCCGCCTTGCAGCCAGTTTGTCATTCGGTGAACGCCTTCTTTGCCACGGTTTGCTGAGCAGGGATGCCAAGCAACAGACACCCCTGGACCCAGCCAGTTCAGCGGGATTATCCACTAGATGGCACTTTAATGCCTGCGCTGGACAATGACCCGCCAAACCGCCTTCAGACCACGCTGATCGCAACCTCGATATTGCCGCGAGTGGCCTTGGAGTACGGGCACGTCTGGTGGGCAAGGTCTACCAGTGCCTGGGCGGTCGAATGTTCAATACCCGGCAGGCTGACCCGCAGGCGCGCTTGCAGGTAATAGCCGTTTTCCGGGCTGTTCACCAGGTCCACTTCGGCGCTCACCGCAGTGTCGGCCGGCAGGCGGATTTGCAGGGTTTGTGCAGCTTTGCCCATTGCGCCGATAAAGCAGGCGGACCAGCCGGCGCCAAACAGTTGCTCGGGGTTGGTGCCAGCCGTCTTGGAACCGGGCGGCGACAGCTTGATGTCCAGTTGCAGGTCATCGCTATGGGACGCGCCTTCACGGCCGCCAGTGGTGTGGGTTTTGCCGGTGTAGAGCACGGTGCTGTTCTGGGACATGACGGTTTCCTTGTGAGTGGCCCGGGGGGGCCGGTGTGCACAGGAAACCGTGCTGGCGTATCCGCAATGTGTCATCGCCAGTGGCTGCGCGCTTCGTAGTGTGTCGCCTCGGCGCAACGATACGTTGGGATACAAACCGTTATTGCTGCACCCCAAACAAGCCCGTCCAGTAGATGCCGGCATCACTTTTCGGGTCCATGGCATAGGCGGCGCCCATCTCGCGGAACTGTGGGTTCATCAGGTTGGCGCAATGCCCGGGGCTGGCGAGCCAGCCGTCGACCACTTTGCGCGGGGTGTCCATGCCGGCGGCGATGTTCTCGCCGATCTGCTGGCCGATGTAGCCCGCCAGTTCAGCCCGGTCCCCCGGCGTGCGGCCGTCGTGGTCGAGGTGATCGAAGAAGTTGCCATTGGCCATGTTGCGGGCGTGGCCGGCGGCGGCGGTGGCCAGTTCTTCGTTCCAGCTCAGGGGTGTGGTGGCGGCAAAGGCCTGGCCGCCACACTGGTGGGGTAGCTGGCGGGCGGCGTTGATGAGGTCGAGGACCTTCCTGCCTTCGGTCTGGGTCTCGCCCAGGCCACTGGTCAACAGCGGACGGGCCAGCACGATACGCCAGTCCTGGCCGCTGTTGCTCACGCCGATATCAATGAATTGCGGGTCGAGCACCACCCGGCAAAAACTTTCACGCACGGCTTTCATCGCGGCTTCGGCGTTCTTGGGCCCCGACAGGCTGATGGCCTGGACGTTGACCATCGGGTACGCCGCCCGCGCCAACGCCTGCTGCAGATCGCCGACGCTGTTGACCGGCAGCACCAGACGCGTGTCGCTGGCCAGCGGAGGCAATTCCTGGGAACCCTGAGTGCCGCAGCGCTGAACCTGGCTGCGGTATTGATTGATCGAGTCGACCAACAGGCTTTCTTCACCCGCCTGCGCCTGGGCGCTAAACACCAGACTGGCGGCCAGCGTCGTAAGACCCATCATCAATGACAGAACGCGCATGGACGTTTCCCTTGAGCTTGAAAGTGCCCATGATGCGCGATGAAGGGGCATCCATGCACCCGTTGGTCCGAACTTTTTGCCTCAGTTCTTGAATGCCGAGTGTTTACGGCCCTGATCGCACAGGGCGAACACCACCACCAGCAGCGATGAGATGGCGAGGATTATCACAACGCCATCAGTGGAGTGGGTGGCCGACGCCGCAACCATCGACAAGGCGCCTAATGGCGCGAGGCCACCTGCGATAGCGGTGCCGATTTCGCGCCCGGTGCCAAAGCCTGAAGAGCGGGTCTGGGTCGGAAACTGCCGGCTCAGGAACGAACCCTGGGGCGCGAACATCATCGGGGCGAGGATGCCGGTGGCCACGCCGATGGCAATGTAGATCATCAGGCTCTCACCGGTATTGAGCAGCGCCAGGAACGGGTAGGCAAACAGCAGCGACAGCAGGCCGCCGAGCATCAGCACGGTCTTGCTGCTCCACTTGTCGCACAACCAGCCGAAGCACGGCACGGCGACGATGGCGATCAGGCTGGCGATAGTCACCGACAGCGACGTCACGTGCACATCTACGCCCTTGAACTGGGTCAGGTACGCCAGGGAAAAGGTCTTGAAGATGTAGCTCAGGGCGTTGTAGCCAATCGCCACGAAGAACACCACCGCCAAACCCTTGAGGTCATTCTTGAATAGCGCCTTGAGCGGCGAGGCCTTGGCCTTCGCGGTTTCCTTGCTCAGTTCCTTGAATTCCGGGGTTTCCGGGATGCTGTTGCGCACCCACAGGCCCACACCCACCAGCGCGATGCTGCAAATGAACGGAATCCGCCAGCCGCCGGCCAGCAGGAATTCGTTGCCGTTGATGGTCAGCAGGTACACGGTCAGCGACGACAGCAGCAAACCCAGGTTCAGCCCCAACGCCGGCCATGCACCCTGGCTGCCGCGCTTGCCTTCCGAGGCATGCTCGTAGGAGGTGACTGCCGCTCCAGACAATTCGGCACCGGCGCCCAGGCCCTGGATGATGCGGATAAACACCAGCACGATCGGCGCCCAGATGCCAATGGAGGCGTAGCTGGGGATCAGGCCGATCAGCGTGGTGCACACGCCCATCATGCAGAAGGTCAGCACCAGCACTTGTTTACGCCCGAACTTGTCGCCCAGGTAGCCAAACAGAATGCCGCCGAACGGGCGGGCGATGAAGCCGATGGCAAAGGTAGAAAACGCCATCAGCGTGGCGGCCTTCGGGTCGCTGTTATCGAAGAAGATCTTCGAGAACACAATCGCCGCCATGGTGGCGTACAGGTAAAAGTCATACCACTCCAGCATCGAGCCGAAGATCGTCGCGGCCGCGACTTTGCGCAGGCGTTTCTGGGTTTGTTCGGGGGTTTCAACGTCCGGGGTGCGGGCTGTTGCCGTCATTCTGTACTTCCTTATGAGTCATTATATTTATTGTCAAAGTGACGCGTGATGCAGGGTGTCAGTCGGGCTTGAACATGCGGTCGGCGATCATCGCGCCGATAGGGATTGCGGAGGTGGCAGCGGGTGAGGGCGCGTTGCACACGTGGAGCATTCGCGGGGTCTGGGCGAACAGGAAGTCGTGCACCAGGGTGCCGTCGCGCATCACGGCCTGGGCGCGGATGCCGGCTTCGTAGGGCAACAGGTCTTCGATGTTCAGCGACGGACAGTACTTGCGGCATTGCTCCAGGTAGCCGGACTTGAACAGCGAGTTCTTCATCTCGACGCTGCCTGAACCGAGGTTCTGCCAGAGGGTTTTCCAGAAGCCGGGGAAGCTCGCGTACTGCGCCACATCGCGCCAGTTGATTGAGAACTTGCGGTAGTTCTCGCGGCCAAGGCCCAGTACCGCATTCGGGCCGACCGTGACGCTGCCGTCGATCATGCGGGTCAGGTGCACGCCGAGGAAGGGCAGCTCCGGGTCTGGAATCGGATAGATCAGGTGGTTGACGATGTTGTTCTTCGATTCCGGCAGGCGGAAGTATTCGCCGCGAAACGGGATGATCTGGTGGTCGATCTTGACCCCGGCCATTACCGCCAGACGGTCCGATTGCAAACCTGCACACACCACCAGGTGCTTGGCCTGCCAGCTTTCACCTCGGGTGCTGACGGTGACTTTGTCGGTGTCTTCGACGATGGAGGTCACGGTGCGCTCCAGGCAGATTTCCCCGCCGGCGCGGCGAATCACCCGGGCCATGGTTTCGCAGACTTCGCGGTAATCGACGATGCCGGTGGCGTCGAGAAACAACCCGCCCAGCCCGACGATGTTTGGTTCGCGCTGGCGCAACTGGTCGGCGTCCAGGCGTTCGACCTTCATGCCGTTGAGCTGCGAGCGGGCGTACAGGGCTTCCATTCGCTGCACTTCCAGCGGGGTCGAGGCCACCAGCAACTTGCCGCACACCTCGAACTTGATCCCGTGCTCGGTGCAGAACTGCTTGGTGGCTTCGGCGCCCCGTTTGCACAAGTCGGCCTTGAGGCTGCCCGGCGCGTAGTAGATGCCGGCATGGATCACGCCGCTGTTATGGCCGGTCTGGTGCTTGGCCAGCAGGCTTTCCTTTTCCAGGATTACCAGGGAAGCGTTCGGCTGGCGCTTGAGCAACTCCATCGCGGTGGCCAGGCCGACGATGCCGCCGCCGATGATGCAAAAGTCATAAATCATTGTTTTAGGTACCTACGCATTTCAGTCTGCTTATCAGGTTGTCAGACTAATGGTTTTGTTAAAAAAACGGCGTGCCCGACGGCACGCTTCAAAAGGGTTTGGATCGTTTAATTGATGGCGGGCAATTCCAGGTGCAAACGCCGTGCTGCCGCGCGCAAGTGGGCCTCGGCACAGGCTGCGGCGCTTTGGGCGTCGCCGTCGACGATGGCCTGGTACAGCGCGGTGTGTTCCTGGGTGGCGTCGGCCGAACCGCTGACAAAGCGGGTGGCAGAGTTTTCCCAGGCGGTCTTGCGCGCACTGGCCAGTTGGCTTCGGAGGAAGTCATGGAAGGCCACGAAATAGTCGTTCTTGCTGGCTTCGGCGATGGCGCGATGGAATTCCACATCGGCCAGGGCGGCGGCTTCAAAGTCGGCGCGTTTGTCGTGCATTTCCTGCAGGGCGGTTTTCATGCGGTGCAGGTCAGCGGCATCACGGCGCTGGGCGGCAATCGAGGCGGCCTGGGTTTCGATCCACAGGCGTACTTCGAACATTTGCGCGAGGTCCGGGCGGCGGCCGTTTTTTTCCGGAAAGCGGAACACGGTACCGGCCGGGGTCTGGGAAATAAATGAGCCCAGGCCACGCCGCGCAGTCAGTACGCCGTCGGCCTTGAGCTGGGCAATCGCTTCGCGCACCACCGAGCGGCTGACATTGAGCTGTTCAGCCAGTTGCTGTTCGGTGGGCAGGCGTGCTTCGGGCGCCAGTTGGCCGGAGTCGATTTCTGCACGAATGGCGCTGACAACGCGCATAACGAGCGAATCAGGGCGCTGGAGCTCAAGCATGGCAAAACCTTGGTAATCAGGTTGTCAGACAATAGTCGTTACGATTTTACCTTGTCAAGACAGGCGTCACGCGGAACCGGGCGCGTAGGGCCAGGAAAAGACCTACACCAATCAGTGCCAATGCCACGCCGAACGTGGCTTGCATCGCACTTCCCACGTCGGCGGGAGTGGCCGTGGAGAGGTCACCTGAAACGTGCGCAAAGACCGCACCCAATGCCGAGGCGCCCGCGATCAGCCCCACATTGCGCGACAGGTTGAGCAAGCCGGCGACCACGCCACGGCGGTCCGCCTTTACGTCGCTCATCACTGCGGTGTTGTTGGCGGCCTGAAACTGGGCGTAGCCGAGGGTGAGGATAATCAGCGGGCCGATGTACCCGGCAATGCCGAGGTTCGGTGGCGTCAGTGCGAGCAACAGGCAGCCGGTCAGCATCGCCAGTAGCCCGACAATCGTCATCGGCCCGCTGCCGAAACGGTCGGTCAAACGCCCCGCAGGTACGCCCATCAATGCGGAAACGCAGGGCCCGACTGCCATGGTCAGGCCCATCCAGGCGGGGTCGAGACCCGCACCGTGGGTCAGGTAGAACGGCCCGACGACGAGTGTCGCCATCATCACCGCCGATACCAGCGCGCTCATGGCCAGGCCGGCGCTCAGGGTCGAATCCCGTAGCGTCGACAGGAAACTGAACCTGGATTGAGCAGGCTGTCGCTCGCGGCGGTCGACGCGCAGATAACGCCGGGCGAGGGCAAAGGTCAGCAACCCCAGCGGCACGGTGATGAAGAACAGCACGCGCCAGCCAAACCCGGCGATCAACATCCCGCCAAGGCTTGGCCCCAGCGCGGTGCCCATGGCCGACATCGTGCCCAGCAAACCCATGGCACGGCCGGTACGCTCCTGAGCGACGGTCTCACCCACCAGCGCCATGGTCATCGCCATCATGATCGCCGCGCCCAGGCCTTGCAGGGCGCGGGCAGCAATCAACAGCCCGAGGGACGGGGCCATGCCGCACAAGGCCGAGGCCACGGTGAAGAGCAGTAACCCCGCCAGTAGCAAGCGGCTGCGGCCCATCAGGTCGCCCAGTCGCCCGACGCTGACGATCACGGCGGTGATCGCCAGCAAGTACGCAAGCACCACCCACTGCGCCGCCTGAAAGGATGCGTCAAACGCCTGTACCAGGCTTGGCAGGCCGACGTTGGCGATGCTGGTGCCCAAAGACGCCAGCAACATGGACAGTGACAGGGCGGCGAGGGCGCCACGGGGGGCAGGTGATTTCATCAAGAGGCTCCTGGATTTGACCGCTGTCGGAAATCTACGCCGTCCCCTAACATGGCGGAAGGCGCAGCATTTGCACTTTATACGTGCGCCAAACGCCCTGTGAGGTTTGCCGTGTCGACACCTGATTTCAATCTGCTGGTCACTCTGGATGTGTTGCTCGCCGAAGGCAGCGTCGCCCGTGCCGCTCAACGCTTGCGCCTGAGCCCGTCGGCGATGAGTCGGGCGTTGGCGCGACTGCGGGAAACCACGGGCGATCCGTTACTGGTGCGTGCTGGACGCGGCCTGGTACCAACGCCGCGGGCGTTGGCGTTGCGCGAACAGGTCAGCCAGTTGGTGCAGGACGCCGAAGCGGTGCTGCGACCCGCTGCGACGCTGGACCTGAGCCAACTGGTACGCACCTTCACCTTGCGCACCAGCGACGGATTTGTTGAAAACTTCGGCCCGGCGCTGTTGACGCGGATCGCCCGGGAGGCGCCGGGCGTGAGGTTGCGCTTCGTGCAGAAGCCGGACAAAGGCAGTACGCCGCTGCGCGACGGCAGCGTCGACTTGGAAACCGGCGTGGTCGACAGCAGCGCCAGCCCCGAGGTGCTGACCCAGGCGCTGTTTCGCGACCGGTTTATCGGCGTGGTGCGCAAAGGGCACCCGCTGAGCGAAGGCATCGTCACACCGCAACGCTTCGCCGAAGGCCAGCACATCTACGTGTCCCGGCGCGGTCGTGATCAGGGCCAGATCCATCAAACCCTTGAAGCGCTGGGGCTGACCCGGGACGTGGTAACCATCGTCGCCGGCTTCTCCACCGCCCTGGCGTTAGCCCGCAGCACCGACCTGATCGCCAGCGTGCCGGAGCGCCATACCGCCAACCTGCACAGCGACCTCCATCGCTTTGCGCTACCGTTTGCCTTCCCGGACTTCACCGTGTCGATGCTCTGGCACCCGCGCCTGGACGCCGACCTGGCCCATCGCTGGCTGCGCGGTTGCCTGCGGGAAGTGTGTGCGCAATGAGCCGAGCCTGGACACCCCTTTGGAAAGCGCCACAATGGGTGTTTCCGGGTCCACGGCGGCCCTTCAGCAGGTACAATCCGCCGGGCCTTAAAATGAAACACCAGGAATTCGAATGTTCAGCCTTACCCATTATGAAACCCCATGCGCCGAGCCGATCAACGCGCAGATCCTGCAGATGGTGGTCGACAACCTGACGGACATCAGCATGGTCGCCATCCCGCCGAGCAACCTGCTGTACAACGTCTACCAGTACGCGATCGGCTACGAAGTGCACCTGTACCTCGAAGCGCTGGGCGGCTCCAAAGGCATTGCGGTTGAATTGATCGTCGCACTGGACGCGCAGGAGCAGGTGATCGGCTTCCTGCTGTACCTGCCGGTGAAAGACGATCCCGAGGCGTGCGGCGTGGCGTACATGGCGGTGCACGCCAGCCATCGGCGCAAAGGCGTGGCGCGGGCGATGATGCAGGACATGCTGGCCCGCTACCCCCATGCCGAACTGACCTGCGCGGTAGAGAAGGTACCGGCGTTCGAGTCCATGGGCTTTCAACTGCGCGGCGTGCGCGGTACCCAGGTGCTGATGAACACCCGCGACTACAGCACTGACGGTCTGATGGGTTTGCTGGATGTGGCGTCGATCTACAGCTCGCTGGAGGTGCGACAGATCCACACTTATCTCCTGCAAAAACACGGTAAGCGGGCGATGATCGATGCGGAAAAACAACGTGATCGTCACTTCGACCAAATGACCCACAAGGCCCGGATGTTTGTGCACGCAAGGCTGGGCTAACGCGCTCCTCGACTCACCATCGACTTGATGCTTGCAAACAGCTCCTCCTGTGCCTCCAGCGCGCTGATTTCCCCGCTCGCTGCGGCATGGGACAAGGCTTCCGCTGCGCCCAGCATCCCCCTCAAACCGGCCTGGGTTATCACACCGTCCATGGCAAAAGGGGCGAGGGCATCGCGGCACTTGCCGAGGAATATCACGTCGTACTCACGCTTGATGCTCTCCAGTTCCGGACTGCCAGCCAAGGCGGAAATCACGCCCGGAATTTCACGTCCCTGCAGCAACACACAGTCGACATAGCACGAGGCGATGACCCACGCGCGGTCGTCCAGGGTGGGTTCGCTGGCTTCGATCGCGGCGGCAAACACCTGGTTCTGACGGGCGTCGAAATCTTCATACAGCGCGGCCAACAGCCCCGCGCGATCGCCAAAATGGCCATACACCACCGGCTTTGTAACGCCGGCCAACTCAGCCAGGTGCCCCAGGGTCAGGGCATCGGTGCCTTCTTCTCGCACCAGTTGCCAGGCCACGTCGAGCAACTGGCGCAACCGGTCATCCCGGGACAGGCGGCGGCGAGGGGCAGGGGATTGATCGCTTGACATGCTTATATACCAAAAGTAACTTACCAACGGTAACTTAGCTCAAGCCTACTCAATTTGCCTTCTCATCGCTACCCCGACGGAGTCACCGCCATGCACGCGCTGATCGTTGTTGCTCACCACGACTCACACTCCCTGACCCACAGCCTCGCCAAACAGGCCGCCGCCGGCATAACCGCCGCCGGCCACACCTTTGAAATCGCCGACCTCGCCGCTGAAGGTTTCGACCCGCGTTACAACGCCGCCGACCATAAAGTGCATCGCACCCGCGCCACGCCGCCGGCCGACGTACTGGCCGAACAGGCCCGACTCGACCGCGCCGACGCCTTGGTGCTGGTGTTCCCGATCTTCTGGTGGTCGATGCCGGCCTTGCTCAAGGGCTGGATCGACCGGGTATTCGTCAACGGTTGGGCGATCGACTACAGCCTTGAGACGAAGGTGGTGAAAAAGCTCGGCCACTTGCAGGTGCACTTGCTGGGCGTCGGCGGGGCGGACGAAGGTGTGTTTGAACGCCACGGCTATGCCAACGCCATGCGTACGCAAATCGACCACGGGATCTTTGATTACTGCGGTGCGAAAGTGCTGACATCCGAGCTGCTACTGGACTCGGAAAGTGGCGCTGCCGAACAGCACCTGGAAACGGTGGCGAAGTTGGGGCGACAACTGTTCGTGACCCTTGAACCTTGCGAAACCGCCTAAACCAGGCTGCTCTGTATGAGCGCTGCCAGCTGTGCTACCGCAGCGCCTGGCGCTGGATGGCTGCAATGCAATTCATAGCCAAGGGACGGCACCGGCGGCAGGCCGTCGAGCACCCGCAGGTGCGCAGGCAAACCGATGCGGGTGCGCAAGGTCACGCCCAGCCCGGCATCGACCGCCGCCCAGATCCCGCCCACGCTGGGGCTGGTCAAGGCAATGCGCCAGGCAATGCCGGCGCGGTCCAGGGCTTCAGTGGCCGCGCTGCGCAATACGCAGGGCGCCTCGAACATCACCAGGGGCAGCGGCGCATCTTCGGCGCGCGGTAGTAGGGGGTTGTCCCGGGGCCCGATCCAGTGCATGGGTGTCTGCCCCAGGCGGGTGCGGCAGGACGATGTCTGACCGGTTTCCCAGGTCAGCGCCAGGTCCAGGCTCGCGCTGTCGATCAGGGTCAGCAGCTCGGCATTGCGGCCTATCCGCACTTCAAGACTGATCATCGGATACAACCTGGCGAAGCGTCGAAGGATGTCACTGAGCACGTGCTCGCCAAAATCCTCCTGCAAGCCGAGGCGCAAGGTGCCTGCGGTTTGGGTTTCGTTAAGGCTGCTGAAGACAGTGTCATTGAGGTCCAGCAACCGCCTGGCGTGGCCGAGCAGCGCTTCACCCACCGGCGTCAGCACCAGCCCGCGCCCGGATTTGCTCAGCACCGGCGTGCCGACCTGTTCTTCGAGTTTCTTTAATTGCGCGCTGACGGCTGAGGTCGAACGGCCCAGGCGGTCCGCCGCTTTGGCAAAGCTGTTCAGCTCCACGCCGGTGACGAAGGTGCGCAGTACATCAAGGTCGAAGGTGGGACGGCGCATTGAATGGTCCATTAAATCGGGATGGTGGGTGCCATTAAATCTGATATTCGGAATGATCCTGGCTTGCTAGTTTTTGCCCGTCAACTGAATTGTCGGAGCGAGAGCCCATGAGCAACAAATTTACCGAGCTGACCCGCGACGTGCTGTTCGCCGATATCTGGGAGCGCGAGGGCCTGTCGCCCAGGGAGCGCAGCCTGATCACCGTGGCGGCGCTGAACCTGTTGGCAGCCATCCCTCCTGCGGAGTAACCACCATGCCTTACGCCCGAATCTCACTGCACCGTGGGAAATCCCCTGAGTATCTGCAAGCGCTTTCAAAGGGATTGCATGACGCCCTGGTTGAAAGCTTCAAGATTCCTGACGCGGATCGCTTCCACGTGATCCACCAGCACGAAATTGACGAGATGATCATCGACCCCAACTACCTGGGCGGCCCCCGCAGCCACGACTATGTACTCATCGCGATCACGGGCGGTAAACCTCGTGATACCGAGACAAAACGGCGGTTTTACCAAGTATTGGTAGAGCGGCTGGAGGCTGCGATTGGGCTGAGCCCCGAGGATGTGATGGTGGTGATTACGACGACGGCGGCGGATGAGTGGTCGTTTGCAGGTGGCAGAGGGAACTGATTCAACCCTCTCGAAACAAGTCATGAGCATCCAGCAACCGATACGCAATCTCCGGCCGTTTCTCCATGCCCTTGCGAATCGCTGCCGGAATCGACTGCCGGGTCTTGCGACACAACCCCGGCAAGTCATCGATAACGATCTGAATCCCGCGCATCGTCTTCACTTCCATATGGCCCGGCGCGACATGCACGCGAATCCCCAGTTGCTGGTGCATCAGCTGTTGCATGCGCTCCAGGTCGGGCAGGCTTTGCAGGTTTTCGAGGCGTTCGAGCAGGCGTTTTTCTTCCTGGCGCGTCAGGTGCAGGATACGCGGATCGGCGCCGGGAACGTCGAGCAGTTGCTCACGATTGCAGTCGCAGACGCCGGGTGGGCAGGGTTGGCGAATCGTCATGCAGTCTCCCTCCCGTTACCGGCGCCGGCGGCTTAATACGTCAGATGGACCCCAAGGCTTTCCAGCTCTTTCCAGTACTCAGGATAGGTCTTGCCGACGCAGTCCGGGTCCTGAATCCTGATCCCCGAGACCTTCAAGCCCGCCAAGGCAAAGCACATGGCGATGCGGTGGTCGGCGTGGGTGTCGATCAGCGCGTTGCACGTGGTGCCCGCCAGGGCCGGATCGCTGGCCACCAGCAAGTCATCACCTTCAATGGTCGCCAGGCCCGGACGGATTTCATTCAGGCCGTCATGCAGTGCCTGCACCCGATCACATTCCTTGACCCGCAGGTTGGCCAGTTCCGTGAAACGTACCGGCGTGTTGTTGAACGCGGCCAGTACGGCGAGGGTGGGGATTGCGTCCTGCATCTGCGAGCCGATGACTACCGGCTGCATCTGCGGGAACTGTGCGATCACTGCCTGGGCCTTGGCATCGGGCTGGGTGAAATCCTGCGGGGCGACACCGAGGTCGATGCGGCCGCCGGTCAACACTTCGGCAGCCCACAAGTAGGTGGCGGCGGAAGCGTCAGGTTCGATCAGGTAATCGTGGGCGGTGTAGCCGGTCGGGGCCACGCGCCAGGTGCTTTCATCAACGATGTCCACCTGGGCACCGAAGGCGCGCATGCAGTCCAGGGTCAGGTCGACGTAGCCACGGGCGCCAATGTCCTTGCCGGTCAGGGCCACTTCAATGGGGGCTTCGCCGCACGCCGCCAGCATCAACAGTGCCGACACATACTGGCTCGACAGTCCGCCGTCGATCTCGAAACGCTTGGCTTGCACGCGGCCAGTGCCATGGACGGTCACGGGTGGGCAACCGGTAGGGCTGTCGACCTGGATGCCATTCTGGCCGAGGGTCGCCAGCAGCGGGCCGATCGGGCGTTTTTGCATGTAGGCGTCGCCGTCAAGCACCACGGTGCCTTGCACGGTGGCCACGGCGGCGGTGAGAAAGCGCATCGCGGTGCCGGCGTTGCCGAGGAACAGCGGTTGCGCCGGCAATTGCAGCTTGCCAACACTGGTGACGACGAACGTGGTGTCATCCGGTTCATCGATCACCACGCCCATCTGCCGCAGGGCCACCGACATGTGGCGAGTGTCATCGCTTTTCAGCGCGCCGCTCAAACGGCTGGTGCCCTTGGCCAGGGCCGCCAGCAGCAGGGCACGGTTGGTAATGGATTTGGAGCCGGGGGGCGCTACCTTGCCGTTCAGTGGAAAGTTGGGCGGTGTAACGGTCACGGTTTTCTGCGAACTCAAGGTACAAGGCTCCTGCTTCAAGGCGGGTGGCGTTTGGCGGACACGAATAATCGGCCAAACACGCCACCCTTGTCGAGCATGGATCTACGCCTCAAGCCCCGCCACCGGCTTCCAGCCTGCCAGCGGCGTCAGAAAGTGCAGCTCAAAGCGCCGCTCGCTGAACGCCCAGCGCCCTTGCCGGCGTTCGAACCGGTCGTGATAAAGACCGCTGATCTGCACCTGTCCCAGTTCGTTATGGGTGCACAGGCAATCCACCGCAACCCTCGCGCTGGCGGTGTCGCCGCTGATGTCGATCAGCGGGTTGGCCATCCAGTGATGCATATGCGGCATGGCTGCCCAGTTGAGGTGGGCGGAAGCAATAATCGCTGCAACGCCGTCATGGCAGCCAAACGCGGCACCGAGGTCCAGCCGTGCGTCGTCGTGCCAGATGCTGCGCAGCAGCGTTTCGTCGCGAGCGTCGAAGGCGTGGGCGTACTCACTGATCAGGCGCTCCAGGGCGAAGCGGGTTTCCAGCTGTTCTACGCGGGTGATGAGGTCGGTCATGACAGAGGTCTCTATTGAGGGAAATCGGTGGAGGTGGACAGCGAGCGCCAGCGTTCAAGATCGGCGCGAACCTGGTCCAGCTTGGCTTCGACGACACTGAGCGCATCGCTGCCAGCGACGAAGCGCAAGGGCGGTGCTGCCAGAGCCGCCAATTGCACAACCGCCAGGCCTAGCCGATCCGGGTCGCCGATTTGCCGGTGATTACGAGCCTCGAAGACCGCCAGCGTGCGGGCGCGAAATTCGGCGTAATCCTCAAGTGCCCGGGTGCCAAGCTTGAGCATCCGGCTGTCGAGAAAGTCAGTACGAAACGCCCCGGGCTCCAGCAGCGTCAGGCGGATGCCGAACTCGGCGACTTCCTCGGCCAGGGCTTCGGAGAACCCTTCAATCGCAAACTTCGACGCCGAATACATCGAGGCCCCACGCACGCCCTTGAAGCCGCCATTGGACGACATCATCACCAGGTGGCCGCTGCGCTGGCGGCGCATCACCGGCAGCACCGCGCGGGTGACATTGAAGGTGCCGAACACGTTGGTGGCGAACTGGCGCTCGATGGCCTCGGGTTCGACTTCCTCGAATGGCCCGAACTGTCCGTAGCCGGCGTTATTGACCAGCACATCGATGCGTCCGAATCGTGCGATGGCGGCGGCCACCACCGTTTGGGCCTGTTGCTCATCGCGGATGTCCAGCGCGGCGGTCATCACCTGGTCGCTGCTGTAGGTCTGGTCCAGACGGGCCACGTCAAGGTCGGTGGCTACCACCTGGTCGCCGTTAACCAGCGCCGCGCGGGCGATGCCGGCACCCAGGCCGCCAGCGCTGCCGGTAATCATCCAGACGCGGCTCATAGCGGCATCTCGCTGCCGATCCAGTCGAGGATCGAAGCGTGACGCGGCGCCCAACCCAGCTCGGCGCGAGCACGCTTGGCCTTGACCCGGCTATTGGTGCCGAAGGTGTAATGCACGTGCATCGGGTCCCAGTGTCGTTCGGCTTCGTCGGCTGGCCATGACTGCACCGCGCCCAGGTTCATGCGCTTGGCCAGCGCGGCGGCCATATCGATAAACGACGCTTCACCGTTCTCCAGAAAATAGAACGCGCCAGCCGGGGCTTTTTCCACGGCCAGCAGGAACAATTGCGCAACGTCATCAATGTGCACGTTGGACCAGCGATTAACCCCACGCCCAACAATACGCATCACTCCGGTTTCCCGGGCGCGGGCCATCAGGAATGGCAGCTGGAAGCTGTGATTGGTCAGGCCATGGCCTACGCCATAGATATTGCTCGGGCAGATCACCACGCTGCGAATACCCAGGTCGGCGGCAGCCATCATGCGCAGGTCGATGTCGTAGCGGGCTTGCTTGGGGGCCTCGATGATGAACGGCGTGTCTTCGTCGAAGATGTGTTCGGACAGCGTATTACCCAACGCATCATCGCCGATGATGCTGGAGCCGCTGGTGTGGATCAGCAATTTGCCGGAGCCCCGCAGCGCCTCGATAAACGCGTCGACGGCGCCGGCGTGGTCGCTGTTGGCGGCATCAATCACCGCATCGGCTTGGCGAGCTTCGTCGATCAGTAACTGGCGATCATCCAGGCTACCAATCACTGGAGTGATGCCCTGGGCTTGCAGGCGTGCGGCTTTCTGCGGGTCCCGCAGCAGGCCGCGCACGCTGTGCCCTTGGGCAATCAAGTGATGGGCGACGCTGCCGCCGACGAAACCATTGGCACCGGTAAGGAAAATCTTCATGGGTAAAAGCCTGTGGCTGGGGAACGAGCCACCACCATAGGCGTGAACAATTAGCGGAAAAACAGGCCTCGGTTCTGTTTAGAATGGACTCCAGAGTCCTTAATGGGGGAGCGTATGGAAAGCCTGAATGCCATCGGCGTGTTTGTCGCGGCGGCTGAAGCCCGCAGTTTTGTCGGCGCGGGCAGGGCGCTGGGCATCTCGGCGTCGGCGGTGAGCAAGAGCATTGCCCGGCTGGAGGCAAAGTTTGGTGTGCGGCTGTTCCATCGCAGCACCCGCAGCATCACCCTCACGGCCCAGGGCACGCAGTTTGTCGAGCGCTGCCGGCGGGTGTTGGCGGAGCTGGAAGTGGCGGGTGAAGAGCTGTCGCAAACCCTTGCCGCGCCCCAGGGACCGCTGCGGGTTGGCCTGCCGATGATTGCCCGGCCGTTCCTGAGGATGTTCGGCGAGTTCCAGGCGTTGTACCCGCAGATCCAGCTGGACCTGGATTTCAACGACCGTCTGGCAGACGTGATTGCCGAAGGTTTCGACGCGGTCATCCGCAGCGGTGCGCCGAAGGATTCCGGGCTGTCGGCGCGTCCGCTGGGCACTTATCGAATGTTGGTCGTTGGCTCCCCGGATTATCTGGCTCGGAACGGAACGCCGCGTTGCCCGGAGGACCTGCACGCACATCGCTGCATCCATTTCCGCTTTCCCGCCTCCGGCAAACTCCAGGCCTGGCAGATGCGCCGCGACGAGCGAGCGCTGGAGCTTGAGCTGCCGCGCTCGATGATCTGCAATTCGGTGGAAGGGCGCATGGAGCTGGCGGTGCAAGGCCAAGGCCTGACTTATGCGGCCGACTTCGTGGTGCGCGAGGCGCTGGCGGCCGGGCATCTGGTGGAGGTGCTTGGGGATTACACCTGGGAGGGTGGCCAGTTCAACCTGCTCTGGCCGTCGGGGCGGCAGGTGCCGCCCAAGCTGCGGGTGTTTATCGAATTTATTGTCGCCAATATGCCGTTGGTACGTGGGACGTCTTAACCCGGCATGCGGCCATTCAAGTCGCCGTAGGTGAACGCCTTCAGCTCATGGGTATCGAGCTTCCCGGTTCGCAGGAAACCTTCGGCCAGGCTGTGCATGGCGCCATACAGGAATTCGGCGATGCTCGAGCCGGCCGTGAGGCGGCGTACGCCCAAGGCTTGCAGCGTCTCGGGCGCGGGCAGGCCGGCCCAGGCCAGCACGTTGACCGGCAAGTTGGTCGCCTGGCAGAGCTGACGGATTTCGTGTTCCAGATGGATGCCGGCGGCAAACAGCCCGTCGGCGCCTGCGCCCTGGTACAACGCCGCGCGCTTGAGGAGTTCTTCAAGGCGCTGTGGCTCTGGGGCCAATCCTTTCAAATACACGTCGCTGCGGGCATTGATAAACAGCTTCACGCCACAGCTGTCCGCCACACGACGGGCAACCTCGATCTTGCGCGCCAGCAATTCAGGGGTGCCGGCACCGTCCTCGATATTGACGCCGATGGCGCCCGCGTCGATTACGGCCTTGATCACCCGGCCCACGTGCTCCGGGTCGTCGGAATAACCGGCCTCGATGTCCACGCTCAGCGGCACGTCAATCACCCGGGCGATGGATTGCACGGTGCTGACCAGCAGCGGCAGCGGCAGCTGATTGCCGTCCTTATAGCCGTGGGTCCAGGCAACGGCCGCGCTGCTGGTGGCGACGGCCTGGCTGCCCAGTTGCGCCACCAGGCGCGCACCGCCGGCATCGGCGACGTTGGGCAGGATCAACAGTTGAGCATGGTGCAGGGCGTGGAAGGCGGTAGCGTGGGCGGTCATGGCGGGTCAGTCCTTTGGGTGGGCTTTGTTGTTGAAGGCGCCTGTCATATCAAGAATCGACCCGGCATCGCAATCGATAACACACCACTGGTCGACATTTCCCACGTTGATGTCGATTGAGCGCCTGATGGATCGACTACAGGCACAACAACCCGTCGAGTCAGGAGAATGATCATGTCTTACGTAGATGGCTGTGTGATCGCGGTGCCCACCGCAAACCGCGAACAATTCATCCGGCACGCCAAGGCCGCAGCCGTGGTGTTCAAGGAACACGGCGCGCTGAATATCATCGAGTGTTGGGGCGATGACGTGCCCCAAGGGCAGGTGACCTCGTTCCCCATGGCGGTCAAGCTCAAGGAAGATGAAACCGTGGTGTTTTCCTGGATCCTGTGGCCATCACGCGAGGTGCGTGATGCCGGGATGAGCAAGGTGATGGAAGACCCGCGCCTGAAGGCGGACGCCAATCCGATGCCGTTTGATGGGCAGCGGATGATCTATGGCGGATTTGAGCTGATCCTGAACACCTGAGGCCAGGTGTTCACGGACGGCCGCTGTAGTCCGATCGCCTGTTGCAGGGTAGGACCGACGACAGAACCGATGCAGGACCGCTACAAAAACTCCGCAAAACAAGGGCATGACGCGATTTGTCTGACAGAACCGTCGGGTAGACAACCCGGCGGGGTGGGCTAAGTTCAAGGCGCTTCCCATGAGGGGAAGTCTTCAATCAAGGAGTGACTGAAATGAACAAACCCCAGACTCAACTCAGGCATGGTCGCGTCGTAACCCCCGCCAGCCGTGGTTCGGTGGCGGTAGAGCGTGGCCTGTTGGAAAACTGGCAAGTCAACGAAATGGAAGGCGGCAAGAACTTCCCGGCCCTCAACGCCGGACCGTTTCCGGCACCTTACGAAACTGACGATCAGAGCGTCACGCCCCCCGCCGACGGGCACATCCTCAGCGGCGGCAAGACCGATGCCCGCGACTGCGTGAACTTCACCGACGAAGAAATGGGTAAGAAGCTCAACACCCCGTTTAACTGGCCGTTGTTGAATGTTGAAGCCGGCCAGGTATTCAAGGTGCAGTGGGCTTACACCGCCGCGCACGTGACCCGTGGCTATCGCTGGTTGATCACCAAGGACGGTTGGGACCCCAAGCAGCGCATCAGCCGTGCTCAACTGGAGGCCAAGCCTTTCTTTGAGGATTTCTACACCCAGGTGCCGTATTACCAGCACTCGGCAGAATTGAAGGCCAAGGTCGAGCATCAAGTGACATTGCCCAAGGGCAAGAAGGGCCGGCATGTGCTGGTGTTGATGTGGATCGTAGCCAACACTGGCAATGCGTTCTACCAGGCATTTGACGTCGATTTCAACTAGCGGCAACTGAACCTGGAGCAACAACATAAATGCGGCGAGGGAGCAAGCTCCCTCGCCACAGGTGTTGCGTTCAGCACACGCTCAATCAGCGCTGGGCCAACCAGTAGTCGTGCAACGCGCGGGCGGCCGGTTCGATAGCGGCTACCCGTTGCTGATGGGCATCAACATCCAGGTCTGCCGGCAGTTCGAAGTTGTCCTGCTCGGCGCACCAGGAAATCTTCTCCAGTTGCCCGGCCTGTTCGGCGGGCAGCTCTGGCCAGTTGCCAATGGCGGCGCCACGGATATAGCCAAAGCACCATTCTTCCGCCAGGGTCAGTGGCTGGTCCTGGTGCTCGGTTTCTTCGAAACGCGCCTTGAAACCTTGGGCATCGGTCGCCAGTTGCGTGGCAATAGCATTCATATGGCGCACGCACAGTTCAAGAAACTGCCCGGCTTCTTCCGGGCTTTCCCAATCCGGGTTCTGCCCACCAAAGATACCGGGAAACCATTCGGCAACCTCCACCTGCGCGGGGCTTGAAACCAGTGCGGTGAAGTAGCCGTCGAGCTCGGCCAGGTTCAGCACCGAATGGTCGTCGCCGTACTTGAGCAGGGTTTCGTCGATGAACTCGAAATCGGCGGGGGCGAGGGGTTGGTCGTGCATGGGCATATCCTTTGTGCGTAGAACGCCGCTGAGGGGGCGGCTTAAAGCGCGGAGGATGGCGCGTGTCGGGGTTTTAATCCAGCTTCTTCAACGCTTTTCCCACAGGACGCACAGCTTGCTCATGCACATCGAACCCGCCACTGCGAGAATGATCGGCACCAGGAAGTCATGGTCGATGCGGGTGAATTCCGCCACCAGCACAATCGCCGTCAACGGCATGCTCATGCTCGATGCCAGGAACGCCGCCGCACCAATGATCGCGAACGCCCCCAGCGGTACGCCGGGCCACAGCAGGTTCCAGGCGCCACCGAGGATGATCGCGAGCAGGGCGCCGTTGGCCAGCGCCGGGGTCAGCAGACCGCCTTCGGCACCGGCGCGCAGGCTGCTGGCGGTGATCAGTACTTTGACCACCAGCAGCACGGCGGCCAAGGCGATGGTCAGCTCGTTGTCGAAGCCCAACTGCGCCGGGCCTTTGCCGTTGCCGAGGATTTGCGGCAGGAAAATCGCCAGGCCGCCAATGATGGTGAAGTTGATCAGCGACAGCACCGGCAGCCGCCAGCCACGGGCGGCGTTGCTGCGGGCGGCGCCGGTCAGGCGGGTGAACCCATAGGCGGCCAACCCGAACACCGGCCCGCAGGCCAGCGCCCAGGCGATCAAGCCAGGGCTGAGCACAAAGTGCGGCACCATGTATTGCGCCTCTGCCCCCAAGCCAATCCAGGCCACCGATGCGCCGATGGCCGAGGTGGCCAGGGCGATTACCGCCGCCGGCCAACTGAACACGCCCACCAACACTTCGAGCACAAACACCGCGCCACCCAGCGGCACGTTGTACACCGCCGCCAGCCCGGCACCCGCGCCGCAGGCAACAATCAACCGATGCATGTCCGGCGCCAGCCGCGCCCGTTGTGACAACCAGGTGGCGGCCAGCGCGCCGACTTCCCGTGGCGCCACTTCACGGCCCAAGGGCGAGCCGAAGGCCACGGTGATGATTTGCAGCACGGCGTGGGCGAGGGTGGTCTTGGGCGGCATGATCGGCGCGTCGGCCGAGACCGCTTGCTTGATGCTCACCAACGGGCGGCCATAGCGGTAGATCAACCACCAACCCACACCGGCCACCAGGCCGCAGGTGATCAGTACCAACACCCGGCGTTCGGGCGCGGCGGCGGTGACGCCGAGCAGAAAGGTTTCATGGCTGATCAGGCTGTCGAGGCTGTAGCCGTAGGCCAGGTGCTGAATGCCGTGCAGCAGCAAGGCGAGGAGCATGCCGCCCAGGCCGGCGCCGATGCCGGTGAAGATGACGACGAGGGCGAGAATCAGCAGCGAACGGGTTTTTGAGGGCATGAAGGGTCCAGGGAGCCGGGTTTTCGAGCCCGATTCTATAGCGCAATGGTGACGCCATAGCCCCGAGATGTAATGCCAGTGCACGAACTGGCCTTCCACAACATTGCATTACGTTCAGATTACTTTAACCGCCCGGCCGATTGCCTGAATCGGACCTGTCGGCTTGCCGGTTTTCGAGCCGCCCGGATTTTCCAGGGTCAGCTCAAACAGCTGGTTCGGTGCCAGTGGCGGGAGTTTGTCCAGGGGCACAGATAACGTCTGCCCGGGTTTGACCAAGCCCAGCGACACCGGGCCTTGCCAGTCTTCGCCCTTGGTCCAGAACTGCAAGGTCTTGTCTGCCGGTACTTCCATGACGCCCAGTGGAATCAGCTGGATTTCCTGAGTATTACTCGCCTGGATCACCCAGCCCGGCGCCCGGTTTTGCGGGGCGACCAGCACCACCACATAAGCGGTCGGGTTGATGGCAGCCGTACGGGTCAGTAGCAACGTCGCCAATACCAGGCTTGCCGCGATGCCCGCACCGGCCAGCCCGCGCCACAGGGCCAGCCGGTTCCACCACGAGACGGGCGAATCGTGATTGGTCGAATGCCCCAGGCTGCGCTCGATGCGTCGCCATAAATACGCCGACGGCGTTGCGGGCGCAGCCTGTTCGGTCAATGGCAGCAGGCGCTGCTCCCAGGCGTCCACCGCTGCGCGCAACGCGGTGTCGGTTGCCAGGCGCTGTTCCACCTCGGCACGCTGTTCGGCGGGCAAGGTGCCCAGCACATATTCGCTGGCCAGTTCGTCGATGCTGTTCATGCCATGCACTCACGCAATGCCGCGAGGCTGCGTTTGATCCACGCTTTCACGGTGCCCAATGGAGTGCCGAGTTTGTGCGCGATTTCGCTGTGGGAATAACCGTCTACATACGCATGCAGGATGCAATTGCGGCGGGCCGGGTCGAGTTGTTCGAGGCAACTGTAGATCCGCCCCGAGCGCGCTTGATAGTCGAAGGTGTCGGTGGGCGCTGCGCTTTCATGTTCTTCGCTGAGGGGCACTTCGCGGCCACTACTGCGCACAGCATTCAGCGCCAGGTGTCGGGTCACGCTGTACACCCAGCCGCGGGCCGAGCCCTTGTGCGGGTCAAAGCTGGCGGCACCCCTCCAGATCTTGATAAAGGCGTCATGCACGATGTCTTCGGCCACGGCCTTGTCGCGCACGATGCGCAAGGCAACTCCCAACAGCCGGGAGCTTTCCTGTTGATACAGCCCGCGCAAGGCCAGTTGTTCGCCACGGGCGCAGGCCAGCAGGCAGGCTTCATAGTCAAAATCGGTTTCAGGCAAAGACAGGTTTCCAGGTGGAGGCCCCGGCGGTGAGCCCGGGGCGCTTTCGCAGCAGCGTAGACGAGTTTGGTTAATTGGCCGCCCAGAAGATGTAGTCAGCCTGGTACTTCACCACTGCCTGCTGGCCCTTGTTGGCCGCGGTGCATTCGGTGCTTGGTGCTACGCCACCTTTGAGGGCAACCCGTTGAATGTACGCGACGCCACTCATCGCCCCCTTGCCTTCGGCTGGGTTGGCCTTGACCAGTTGATAGGGCAGGTTGCCGGGGCTGGACGGTGCCACCGCCAACTGGGTGCCGGTGACTTTCGAGCCGTCCTTGGCCTGCCAGGTGGCCGGCGGGCCGAAGTAGCTGCCGACCTGCTGGCCACTGCGGTCATTGAGCACGGCCTTGGGCCCGACGAAGAACCATTCGGTCTGGCCGACAATGTTGGCCTTGTCCCGGCATTCATAAGTGATTTCGCCGACTCCAGTGGTTTCCATCGCCACCTTGTGACCGTCCGGCACCTTGATGCTGTCGGGTAAACCGGTCTGGGCGAAGGCGGTCGGTGCAGCGGCAAACAGGCAGGTCACGCAGAACAGGGCTTTGGCGTTCATCGGTATCTCTCCTTAAGGGCAGCAAGGCGCTGCTACCGGTACTACCCACGGCACGCGCAAACGGATGCAGCGATTAGAAAATAAATCGGTAAGGGCGCACACTGTGGCCCCCCGCACTACCAGAGGAGAGATTGGCAATGACCGGTGTTCACACGTCTGCTCAACAGGGTTTCTCTACTCAGGCCGTCACCTACGCCCAAGGCCGACCGGACTATCCACGGCAGCTCACGGGCTGGCTGACCGACGCCCTGCAGATCAATTCCCACTCCACAGTCATCGACTTGGGCGCGGGCACCGGCAAGTTCACCCGTTTGCTCAATACCGTGGCGCCGACGTTGATTGCGGTCGAGCCGGTGGAGGCGATGGGCGCGCAGTTGAAAAAGCTGCTGCCGAACGTGCGCCTGCTGTCGGGCATCGCCGAAGCCATTCCGCTTGAGGCGGCAACCGCCGATGCGCTGGTGTGCGCCCAAGCGTTCCACTGGTTCTCCACGGAAGCGGCCCTGGCGGAAATTCACCGGGTGCTCAAGCCGGACGGCCGCCTGGGGTTGATCTGGAACGTGCGTGACGAGTCGGTGGATTGGGTCGCGGCAATCACCGAAATCATCACGCCCTACGAGGGTGACACCCCGCGCTTTCACACCGGACGTTGGCGCGAGGCGTTTACCGGCGAGTATTTTTCCGCCCCCGAAATGACCTGCTTCCCCTACAACCACGTGGGCAGCCCTCAGGAAGTGATCATGGATCGCTTCCTCTCCGTGAGCTTTATCGCGGCGTTGCCGGAGGCGGAAAAGGCGCTGGTCACCGAGCAGTTGCAGTCTCTGATCAACACCCACCCGGCCTTGCGTGGCCGTGAGACCGTCGCGTTCCCGTACCAGACCCAGGCCTATCGCAGCCAGCGACTGACGAAAAAAGCATAAAGTCAGATCGTATTGATATAAGTCGTTATAAGAAAAATCGCTATGCTGCGGCCAGAATTTTATAAGGCCGCAGGTAGTGGTAATGGATGTAGGTAATTTTGGTTTCTCGATTGCTGGCCTGATTGTTGGATTTATCGTGGGAATGACCGGTGTAGGCGGTGGCTCGTTGATGACGCCGATCCTGCTCTGGTTTGGCATCAACCCGGCTACCGCCGTGGGCACCGACCTGTTGTATGCCGCCATCACCAAGTCGGGTGGGGTGCTGGTTCACAGCAAGAATCGCAACATCGACTGGACCATCACTGGCTGGTTGACCTTGGGCAGCGTGCCTGCAGTGTTGCTGACCTTGTGGTTCCTCAAGAGCCTGGACACCGATCCCGCCGCCTTGAACGCGGTCATCAAGCAATCCCTGGGCGTGGTGCTGCTGCTGACGGCCACGGCGATCCTGTTCAAGAACAAGCTGTTGGCCTTCGCCCAGCGGCACGCCGGCGACGACTACAAGATGGCGCCGCGCAACCTCAATGGGCTGACCGTCGTCACCGGCGCGATCCTCGGCACCATGGTGGCCCTGACCTCCATCGGCGCCGGCGCCCTGGGCACCGTGGCACTGTTTATCCTGTACCCGTTCCTGGCCACCAAGCGCCTGGTGGGCACGGAAATCGCCCATGCCGTGCCATTGACCCTGGTGGCAGGCCTCGGCCACGCGAGCATGGGCAACATGGACTGGACCCTGCTGGGTTTCCTGTTGCTGGGCTCGCTGCCGGGGATTTATGTCGGCAGCCACATGGCTGGCAAGGTCCCGGACGGGATATTGCGGCCTTGCCTGGCGTTCATGCTGGTGATGATCGGCTTCAAGCTGGCACTTTAACGCGCCGGCCCATTGCCGATCTGCCATACAAACGGTGGCTCGGAGCCATTGATCACCCAATCGCCGACAATCCGCGCCTTGTAGATCACCGGATTGTGGGACGACACCGTGCGTGCATTGCGCCAGTGCCGATCGAGGGCTTTGCCCTGGCGCACATCCGACGCCCCCAGCGCGTTGAACAGTTCGGTGGTGGCGCGCTGGATCAGTTCCGAGACCACCACCTGCGCCGTGGCTGATTCGATTTCAGCGGCGACGTTGGCTTCGCGCTCCACCGCATCATCCCCACCGAACCTTGCCACATAAGCCCGCTGCGCCGGAACTGCGGCCTTCAGCGCACTGGCTTCGGCGGCATACACCAGCGCCGCGACTTCGCCCACTACTTGCTGAATCTGCGAATCCTGGCTCACATGGGCCGCATTGCCGTGGCTGTAGATCCGCTTGCGGCTGCGCACCTGATGCGCCACATCCTTGAGGGCCGCGCGACCGATGCCCGCCAGGGTGGCGAGCAGGACCAACTGGTAGAACGCGGTCTGGTATTTGAAACGGGTGGCAAAGTCGATGACGTTTTCTGCCTCCACCACCGCGTCGGTAAAGCGCGAGGTGCCGCTGCCGGTGGTGCGCTGGCCAAAGCCGTCCCAGTCATCGCTTTGCACCACGCCAGGCTGGCGGGTGCGGGTGGCGGCAATCACATCGCCGCCGGTGTCGCTGCGTTGGGCATAGACGTCGATCCAGTCGGAAAACAGACTGCCAGTGCTGTAGAACTTCTCACCGTTGAGTTTCCATTTATCGCCGTCGGGGCTGACTTTAGTGACAACATCGCCGATGGCCACGCTGCCGATTTCGGTCCAGGCGCAGCCCACGATGTCACCGTCGACAAAGCGTTTGAACCAGAGGTCTCGCGCCGCGCCGGGTGCGGCATTCAGGCGGTCTTCGGCAAACGCGAAGTGCCCGCGCAGGGCCTGGGGCACGTTGGAGTCGGCTTCGGCGAGTTCGATCAGCAGTTCGAATAGCTGGGGCAGGGAGGCGCCGCCACCGCCGTATTCCACCGGGACGCGCACGGCGCCAAAGCCGGCTTGCTTGAGCCATTGGATCGGCTCGTAGGGCAGGGCGCGGGTTTGTTCGCGTTCTACGGCACCTTCGGCGATGCGCTGGAAAATCGGCCGGAAGCGTTCGGCCAGGGCGTGATAGTCGACGCCAGTGGACAGTGGATTGATCATGTGATGTTCGGTCATGGGACGGCTCCTGGGCAGTTGGACAGTGGAGCTGTTGCACGGTCCATGCCGGGTGCCAACGGCCCTGTTTGCGGGGGCGGGGCGAATCCAACTGTTGCTGCGGCAACAGCAAAACGACAAACCACCGCAATCCATGACACCTTCCCGCAGGTCGTTTTTCGCCCTTTTCAGCGCGCCAGGCCACTTGGGACGGGCCTCTCACGGTGACTGGCACAGTTGCTGCTCCCTACGCTGTACATGCCAATCCACGAGGTACAGTCCGATGAGTCAGCAAGCCGTTAAATTTGCCTACTGGGTACCCAACGTCAGCGGGGGCCTGGTGGTCAGCAAGATCGAACAGCGCACCCACTGGGGCATCGACTACAACCGCAAGCTGGCGCAGTTGGCCGAGGAAGCCGGCTTCGAATACGCCCTGACGCAGATTCGCTTCACCGCCGGCTATGGCGCCGAATACCAGCATGAGTCCGTCGCGTTCAGCCACGCGTTGCTGGCGGCCACTACCAAGCTCAAGGTAATTGCGGCGATCTTGCCCGGCCCTTGGCAACCTGCGCTGGCGGCCAAGCAATTGGCAACCATCGACCAACTCACCAACGGCCGCGTCGCCGTGAATATCGTCAGCGGCTGGTTCAAGGGTGAGTTCCAGGCCATCGGCGAACACTGGCTGGAGCACGACGAGCGTTATCGCCGCTCCGAAGAATTTATCCGCGCCCTGAAAGGCATCTGGACCCAGGACAACTTCACCTTCCGCGGTGATTTCTACCGCTTCGACAATTACAGCCTCAAGCCCAAGCCACTGGGCGAACCGCACCCGGAAATCTTCCAGGGCGGCAGTTCACGGGCCGCGCGGGACATGGCCGCTCGGGTGTCGGACTGGTACTTCACCAACGGCAACACGCCGGAAGGCATCAAGGCTCAGGTGGACGACATTCGCGCCAAGGCCGCTGCCAACAACCACTCGGTGAAAGTCGGGGTCAACGCGTTTGTGATTGCCCGCGACACCGAAGAAGAAGCCCGCGCCGTGCTCGCGCAAATCATCGAGCAGGCCGACCCGGAAGCCGTCAACGCATTTGGCGATGCGGCAAAGCAGGCGGGCAAGGCATCGCCGGAAGGCGAGGGCAACTGGGCCAAGTCGACCTTTGAGGATCTGGTGCAATACAACGACGGCTTCAAGACCAACCTGATTGGCACCCCGCAACAGATCGCCGAGCGCATCGTGGCGTTGAAGGCGGTCGGCGTGGACCTGGTGCTGGCTGGCTTCCTGCACTTCCAGGAAGAAGTCGAGTACTTCGGCCAGCGCGTGTTGCCGCTGGTGCGCGAGCTGGAAGCCAAGGCCGGGATCAAGCAAGTCGCCTGAACACCACCACCGCCGCCCGCAATTTGTTGTTGCCGAACCGGCACATTCGCTCGAACTCCCCGTGGCTGACCGGCAGGTGCTGGCAGTCCATGGGTTGGCGATGCTGGCTGTGATCCACGTCCGGGTCGTGCAGGTACACGAAGTCTTCGTCGCAGTCGGTGACGATCACCCAATGGGGCGATTTGGAGCGGGTCAGCCGGTAGCTGCTGATCAACACCAGCGGCTGCCCGCCGTCCCGCAGCATCTGAGGTAAATCCAGCGGGCCGCCGAGCACTTGCTCAACGTCGCTCAAGGCCAACTCTTCCTCGAAGGCGTCGTGCACCAAACGCATGACGTCTTTTTTATGCTGATCACGCACCCCGTTGAGAAACAACGGCCCACTGACATTGACCTGCATACGCACCCGAAAGCCCCGCCGCCACGCGGCGAGTGCCAGGCCCTGGGGGCTGCAACCGCCGTGGCCGGCGGTCATGAACACGGTGGTTGCTTCGCGCCAGATCTGCAGTTCTTCGCGGCGCTGGGCCACCCGTGCAGGTTCCAGGGCGCCCATGGCCATCAGCAGGCTGGCGGCGCCACAGGTGAAGTCGGTGGTCTGTTGGTAATAGGGCACGCTCAAGGCTCGCGCGTCCTGGTGCTGGAGGATGCGTTTCTCCAGGCGCAGGGCGGGGGCATGGTCTTCGTAGTAGTCGTTGACCAGGGCAAAGCGCCGATAGCCGTTGCGCTCGTACAGGGCGATGGCGCCGGGGTTGTCGGTGCGCACTTCCAGGCGCAGGTAGGCGCAGTCATGTTCCACCGCACAGGCTTCGATGCGCGTCAGCAGTTGCTTGCCCAAACCCAGGCCCCGGGAGGACTCGGCGATGGCGATGGAATACAGGCGCGCCAAGGAGGTGCCACGGTGGAACAGCACCAGGGCGTAGCCCAGCAAATCGTTGCCTTTTTCCGCCACCAGCAGTTGCCCGTGGGCGCGGCTGACCATCCACTGGAAGCTGCGGGTGGAGAGCCGGTCCGTGGTGAAACAGTGCTGTTCCAATGCCACCAATGCAGGCACGTCATCGGGTGTTGCAACGCGAAAGGAAAGAGCCATGTGACCGCCGTAAAAGTTGCGTAACGAAACGGGACTTCTCTAAAAGATCGTGCTTAATAGAAAAGGTCTAGTTCTCTAAAGCGGATCAATCAATATGTCAGCGGTACAAGGTCATTGGCGTGAAGTATCCGAGCAAACAGTGGCGGCGACAATAACTTCCAGCGGTTATTTTTCCAGCCCTCCCAAGAGTGCAAGTCAAGTCGTGATTATTGTCGAGCGCAAGGAAGACTGGGCGTCGTACTTCCCCAGCGAAGACATCGTCACCGCCCAGGAATACCTTGAGCAAACCCGGGAAAACGAGACGGGCAAGCGTGTGCAGGTGATCAACCTGTGCCGCAGCTACAAGTACCTGGGGCACGGCTACTACTGCTCGCTGTTGGCCGAGGCGCGGGGCCACAAGGTAATTCCGTCGGTGCGCACCATCAGCGAACTGACGAAAAAGTCTCTGTACGGCCTGGCCCTGGATGACCTGGATAAAACCCTCGACAAAGCCTTGAGTCATCATCTCTACAGCAACACCGAAGGCTTTACCCTGACACTTTATTTTGGTCGAACCAATATTGAACCCTTGCAGGATTTGGCTCGTCAGTTGTTTGAAGCCTTCCCTTGTCCAATCCTGTTAGTTGAGTTTCGCAAGAATAACGGCTGGCACATCGAAGGCATCAAGTCTGGCGTATTGCACAAGTTGCGCGATGACCAGGAAGATCAATTTGCCAATGCGCTGGATAACTTCAGCCGCAAGATCTGGCGTCAACCACGCTCCCGACGGTTGGCCCGCTACGACCTGGCGATCCTGCACGATCCCCAAGAACAATTGCCGCCATCCAACGCCCGTGCCTTGGACAATTTCGTCCGGGTGGGCAAGGGCCTGGGCATCGATGTGGAGCTGATCGAACGCAAGGACTACGCCCGCCTGGCCGAATACGACGCCTTGCTGATCCGCGAGACTACCAGCGTCGATAACCACACCTACCGCTTCGCCAAAAAAGCCGAGAGCGAAGGGCTGGTGGTGATGGACGACCCGGCGTCGATCCTTCGCTGCACCAACAAGGTCTACCTGACCGACCTGCTGAAAAGCCACCAGTTGGGCATGCCCGCCACCGAAATTCTCTACAAGGAGCGACCCGAAGACTTTGAACGGGTGGGGGAGCGCCTTGGCTTCCCGCTGGTGCTGAAGATCCCCGACGGGTGTTTCTCCCGTGGCGTGATCAAGGTCGAAAGCCAGCAAGCGCTGCTGACCGCCACCGCCGAATTGTTCGAGCATTCTGTGTTGCTGCTGGCCCAGGAATTTTTCTACACCGAGTACGACTGGCGCATCGGCGTCCTCAACCGCAAACCGATCTTTGCCTGCCAGTACTTCATGTCCAAGGGGCATTGGCAGATCTATAACCACAAGGCCATCGGCCAGGACATCAACGGCGAGTGCCGCACCCTGGCGGTCCACGAAGCGCCCAAGGCGGTAGTGGAACTGGCGGTAAAAACCGCCAACCTGATCGGCGACGGCCTGTACGGCGTGGACCTCAAGCAATCCGGCGACAAGGTGGTGGTGATCGAGGTCAACGACAACCCCAACATGGACGCCGGTATCGAAGATGCCTACCTGCAAGACGACTTGTATTCCCTGATACTGGAGGAGTTCGTACGACGCCTGGAGTTGAAGCGTCAAGGCCAGGTGTGGTGACGCGCGATGATCCAGCGCTTTGAATTAGCCGATGGCAAGTTGTACAACAGCCTGGGGGACGGCGGGGATGTCTTGCTGTTCAGCAATCCTGACCCCCACGAGCGCAAGTACCTGCGCGACTGCTACAAGCTCGATGAACACGCCCTGGCCTCGGCGCTGGACCCGGACGAAGTGTCGCGCATCGAGTTCCACCCCGATAACCTGTTCCTGATCTGGAAGCGCCCGGAGAACTATTCCGGCGGCGGCAACCTTGTGTTTGAAGTGGCGTCCTGCGGCTTGCTGTTTTCCGGGGACCAGTTGCTGGTGATCGCCACCGACGACAGCCAGCTTTCCGGGCTGGGCGCCCGCCGGCCATTACGCACGCCATTGGATGTGTTGCTGGACTTGCTGCTCAACAACATCCACCACTACCTGGGCCACCTGAAGGTGATCAAGATGGTCGCCCGGGAGTTGCAGCAGCAGTTCAATGCATCGATGAGCAATCGCCACCTGATGCAGATGTTCAACCTCAGCGAAAGCCTGATCTATTACATCAACGCCCTGCACAGCAACGGCGCGGTTCTGACGCGCCTGCGCAACCATGGGGAAAAGGAGCATTTCAGTGCTGAGACCCTGGGCCTGATCGATGACCTGATCATCGAGAACAACCAGTGCTACAAGCAGGCGGAGATTTACTCCAACGTGTTCTCCGGGCTGATCGATGCCCGGGGCAACCTGATGAACAACAGCATGAACAACCTGCTGCGCAAGCTGACGCTGATCAACGTGGTGTTCCTGCCGTTGAACCTGATCGCCAGCGTGGGCGGGATGTCGGAGTTCAGCATGATGACGGCGGGCACGCCGTGGTGGATTTCGTACCCATTGTTCATGACGGCGATGGGGCTGGGAGCGGGGTTGATGGTGTTGGGGTTGAAGCGGATTGCGGGGAGTGGCGACAAGGCAGTTTGACTAAGATCTTGAATATCACTGAGGTCTAAATGTGGGAGCGGGCTTGCTCGCGAAAGCGTTGGATCAGTCGCTGTAGATGGCGACTGTCACACCGCTTTCGCGAGCAAGCCCGCTCCCACAGGGGATTTGCGCCATTCAGACGTCCGGCTGTAACGTCAACACCTCAAACCCATCCCGCGTCACCGCCACGGTATGTTCCCACTGCGCCGACAAGCTGTTATCCCGCGTCACCACCGTCCAGCCATCCTTCAAGCTGCGCACCTTGGCGCTGCCCTGGTTGAGCATCGGCTCAATGGTAAACACCATGCCTTCACGCAGTTCCAGGCCGGTACCGGGGCGGCCGAAGTGCAGGATCTGCGGCTCTTCGTGCATCTCGCGGCCAATGCCATGTCCGCAATACTCACGCACCACGCTGTAGCCGTTGCTCTGGGCATGGCTCTGGATGGCGTAGCCGATATCCCCCAGGCGCGCGCCGGGCTTGACCTGGCGGATGCCGGCCCACATGGCTTCAAAGGTCATTTCCACCAGGCGCCGGGCCTTGGGCGCGACGTTGCCGATCATGTACATTTTGCTGGAGTCGGCGATATAGCCGCCTTTTTCCAGAGTGATGTCGATGTTGACGATGTCGCCATCCTTGAGCACGGCCTTGGCGCTCGGCATGCCATGGCACACCACCTCGTTGATCGAGGTGTTGATGCAGAAGGGGTAGTCGTACTGCCCCAGGCTCGCAGGCCGTGATTGCAGGTCGTTGCGGATGAAGGCTTCGACGGCGCTGTCGATCTCCAGGGTCGACTGGCCGGCGGCAACAAAGCCGTCAAGCATGGTAAACACCTGGGCCAACAGACGGCCGGATTCGCGCATCACCGCGAGTTGTTCCGCCGTCTTGATCATTGCGCGCGCCCCCGGATCAGGTCGGGTTTGTCCAGCAACAGCTTGTTGATCAGGTCGTTATAGGCCAGGTGCGGATTGAGCTCGGCCAGCAGGCCGATCTTGATCCAGAACTCGGCCTGGGCGTTGATGGAACGGTCCATGGTGGCGCTGGCCAGACGGAGTTGTTCGTGCAATTGGTCGGTGATCTTGACGATGCCCATGAGCTTCACTGTGCAGGGTTGATATACAAAGCGTATACGTTTCGTATGCTTCGCGTAAAGCCTGGCGTTTCGCCATTGACTTGCCCGATGGCGCCGGTTAATTTTGATTCATGACATTTCAAACCTTTCGTTGCCAGCCAAGCATTATTACCGCCATTCCTCATTTGGCGGGATAGCGCACGGCTGCACCCAAACCCGCCCTAGAGGCGGGTTTTGTTTTTCCGTCTCCAGGGCCTTGTAAACACCCAGGAGACATCCATGAGTACTCGCCCGGCGAGCCAGCCCCAAGATTCGGGATTGCTTGAGCACTACGTGAAGAAGATCCTGGCCGCCCCGGTCTACGACCTGGCGGTGCGCACGCCGTTGCAGGTGGCGCCGGCGCTGTCGGCCTTGCTGGGCAATCAGATCCTGCTCAAGCGCGAGGACCTGCAACCGACCTTTTCCTTCAAGATCCGTGGTGCCTACAACAAGTTGGTGCAGCTCAGTGCCGCGCAAAAGGCCCGGGGCGTGATCACCGCGTCGGCGGGCAATCATGCCCAGGGCGTGGCATTGGCGGCGCGGGAATTGGGGATCAAGGCGACGATCGTCATGCCCTGCAGCACCCCTGAACTGAAGGTGTTGGGGGTGCGCTCCCGAGGCGGCGAGGCGGTGTTGCAAGGGGAGAGCTTTCCGTTTGCCCTGGCCCATGCGTTGCAACTGGCCGAGGCTACGGGCAGCACCTTTGTCTCGCCGTTCGACGACCCGGACGTGATCGCAGGGCAGGGCACAGTGGGGATGGAAGTACTGCGTCAGCAGCAGGGCCCGCTGGACGCGATCTTCGTCCCGGTGGGCGGCGGCGGGTTGATCGCCGGTATCGCGGCCTACGTGAAATACCTGCGCCCCGAAGTGCGCATCATCGGCGTCGAGCCCGAAGGCTCCAGTTGCCTGCTGGCAGCCTTGCGTGCGGGGAGTCGGGTGGTGCTGCCGAGTGTCGACAGCTTTGCCGATGGGACCGCAGTGGCCCAGATCGGCGCCTACGGCTTTGAAATCTGTCGGCACCACGTAGATGAGGTGATCACCGTCAGCAATGACGAGCTGTGCAGTGCCATCAAGCTGATCTACGACGATACGCGATCGATTACTGAGCCTTCAGGTGCCCTGGCGGTGGCCGGTATCCGCAAGCATGTGGCGAAGACCGGCATCCAGGGGCAAACATGGGTGGCGATCAACTCTGGGGCCAATATTAACTTCGATAGTTTGCGGCATGTTGCTGAACGAGTGGCCGCCCAGGCAGGTTAAACGTTTAATCTAACGAATGTTTAATTTAGTTACATTCACCCGTTTGGATAGCCGCTATTAAGGTGGAAAAAAGTTTTTGCGGGCACTTATAACGAGCTGTCTTTCAATTTGCATGACGCCAACGGAGGCTCGTTGCAATACGCATGAACCAGCGGGCGTTTTTTTTCCGAAAGCCCCGATTTTTCTAGTGCGCACAGCTGTGCGTCTGCGGGCACGGTTAATGCTTTATAAGATCCTGTTACAACTCTGAATGAGCAACAAATACAGCGGTTAATACCCCGAACGGATGGGGTAATAGCGGTCTGCCACGTAACTTATATAAGTAATGTGGTCGCTTATGAGGAAAGGTTCCAACGCAACTTCAAAGGGCCTAGTAGGCTGGGTACGTGAAGCCGTCTGCCAGGGCTGGCAAGGCGCAAACGGTGAGCGTGATATCGCGGTCGCCAGCGGTACGAATATTGATAAATATCGATTGGCAATCTCATAAAAGGAGAGGTCGGCCATGCTTTCGGATCTGGAACTACGCGGCATTATTGAAGGAAGTTTTCTGCCTAAGCGCTGTGAAGTCACCAAGGCGCCAGACGCCTCGCTGACGGTGAAGGTTTATCACGAGATCGACCATGACCGGGTCGACCTGGTGGTCACCGGCATTTGCGCGAACAAGCTCGACAGCAGTCGGGCGATCTGCAACTTGATTACCGAGTTGCGTGAAGACCTCAAGCACACCCACACCCATGCCCCGGCCCTCAAACGAGCCGGTGCGCGTCCTTTCTATTAAACGGACGGTTGAGCTTCAATCAGTGAAGACTTGCGGGCCTGGATAAACGCCAGGCCCAACGCCGTTTCCGTGATTACCGCCAGCAAAATTCCCGGGCCCGCGTGGCCGCTGATCCATTCGCTGATCCCCAACATCGCCAGCACAAAACAGCCGATCACAAAGCCGGAGGTCATGGCGTGCCGTGTCGCATCAGGGGGGGAGTGGCGGGCGCGGTAAAACATGATGCCGATGGCCAGGAACAGCGCGGCATTGCGACGGGCAACCAGGCCGGTGGCACTGGAGTATTCAACACTCCACACCCACAGGAGCAGGTCCGGGCGCAAACCCCAGATCAGCGCGAGGGCAAAGCACAGCAGGGCAGTGAAGGTAGCGAGGGGACGGAAGTGCAATTGCATGGCGAATCCTTTCAGCCGTAACGAGCGCTCAAGGATACCCATGTAGGAGCGAGCTTGCTCGCGAAGAACGCAAAGTCACGGCGTCAATTCAGAACTCCCGCGTTTCGCTGGCGAGCAAGCTCGCTCCTACCACAAAGTGCACGGGATCAGTTCTGCCAATCGCAGGCTTCCGACAGTTTGCGATAACCCACGTCCTGGACTTTCCCTTGACTGTCCACGAACTTGATATCGGCGTTGATCACTTTGCAGACATTGGTGTCGGGTTCGTGCATGGCAAGTACCTTTTGCACATCCATCTTCTCGCCGTAGTGATAAGGCGTGACGACGGGGGCGGTGTCAGCCTGCGCCATCCCCGTTACAGCCGTCAGGGCCAGTGCAGCACCGAGCATTAACGTACGCAGTTTCATGGTGTTTCTCCGCAAGTCGTTCGCAGGCGCATCAACGTGATGAGCCGCGGCCGCCCTGGGCAACGGCTGGAGCCGTGCGAGTGCGGTCGAATCAACTGTCTTCCCGGGGGATTAACCATCGATTAAGTGAGGCTTTACTGACAAAAGCTTCATCTTCAGCGTATCCGCAAGATCGCTCACATCATCCGGAATAGTCCGATACGGGCCAGGTATTCGTGCTTGCTACCGTCGCCTGTGGATCCATCCATCGGATGGTGCATGTAAAAGGGCGGAGTTGAGTGTGCAAAAGAAAATCGCAGCAGAGTTTCTCGGAGCGTTCTGGCTGACCTTCGGGGGGTGTGGCAGTGCGATACTGGCCGCGGCATTCCCGGAGTTGGGTATTGGCTTTGCCGGTGTGGCCCTGGCCGCTGGCTTGGCAGTGTTGACCATGGCTTACGCGGTGGGCGGCATTTCAGGTGCGCACTTCAATCCGGCGGTGACCATCGGCCTGTGGGTCGGCCGTCGGGTGGCCGGCATCGATGTAGTGCCCTACATCATCGCCCAGGTGGCCGGTGCGATAGTCGCTGCCGCCGTGTTGGCGCTGATCGCCAGCGGCCGCCCGGATTTCGAGATCGGCGCTTTCGCCGCCA
Organism: Pseudomonas sp. Xaverov 83; assembly: GCF_019352905.1. Taxonomy (NCBI): domain Bacteria; kingdom Pseudomonadati; phylum Pseudomonadota; class Gammaproteobacteria; order Pseudomonadales; family Pseudomonadaceae; genus Pseudomonas; species Pseudomonas sp. Xaverov 83. The sequence goes on from NZ_JAAAFU010000097.1 coordinate 118,289, forward strand.
ATGGCTATGGTCAGTTGAGCCCGGGGCAATACGGCCTGCTGGCGGCATTGGTGGTTGAAGCCGTAGCGACGTTCTTTTTGGTGTTCATCATCATGCGCGTCACCGGCCCTGGTTCGGCAACGGGGTTCGCGCCCATCGCGATCGGCCTGGCGCTGACCCTCATTCACCTGGTGACCATGCCGGTCACCAATACCTCGGTCAACCCGGCCCGCAGCACGGGGCCGGCGTTATTTGCCGGGGGGGAGTACGTGATGCAACTGTGGCTGTTCTGGGTGGCGCCGACAGTGGGCGCGATGATCGGCGCCATCGTTGCGCGAGGGGTCACCTGCCCAAGGGAGGCGTGAGCCTACCAGCTCACGCGTAGCCCCGCGTTACCGCTGAAACCCTCCAGCGTATTGCTGTCCAGTTGGGTGTTGTAGTCCGCCGCCAGGTACACGCTGACGGTGGACGACAGCTTGGCGACAACGCCCACGCCGAGGTCGGCGGTGGATGACTTGTGATCGGTTTTAATCCGGTCCACGTCGTCGTAGGTCACCGTGTCGCTGCCACCGAAGGTACGCCAGGCGTTGGCCCGCACATAGGGCTCGATCGGGGTGTTCTGCACCAGGTAACGCCCCTTCAGGCGTGCGCCCAGGCGGCCGGTCCAGTAGTCCTGGGAATCGAATGAAACCTTCGAGATGCCATCGTTCTGGTGGTCCATGTCAATCTGCTGGTTGATCACCTGCACCTGAGGTTCCACCACCCAATGTTCGGAGACGGTAATCGGGTAACCCGCTTCTGCCGACAGGGCCAGGGCGTGGCCCTTGTTGTCGATCTTCACGTCACGGTCGGACTTGCTGTCACCGTCCAAGCGTGTGCCCATGGCTACCAGGTCCACGTACCAGCCCTTGGGGTCGGTGAGGGTCCAGTAGGCGCCGAAGTTATCGCCATCCAGCTTCACCCGCCCGGAGCGGTTGTCCTGGAAGCCCATTGAAAAGCCCTTGATGTCACCTTGCAGGCGGCTTTGACCGATAAACAGGCCGAAACGCTGGATCTGCCCGCCACTGGTCTCGGAGGCATAGAGGTCGTGGCCGACCTGATAGCCCTTGATGGAACCGTCGAAACTCGGCGATACCGTGCCCGACCAGCTCTTGTTGAAGCCACTGCCATAGGCACGGCCCCATCCCGCCGGGACCGGCCCGGTTTCGCTGAGCAGGCTTTGTTCGCCCTGGCGGTCGTGGAAGGTGCCCAGGGCCTGAAGCGTCATCAACTGCGCGGCAGGGACGACCACCGAGTACACCGGCACCTCCAGGCGATACAACGGAATCGGCTCGGCCCCGGCGATGGCGGTAGGCAACACCGGGTTGCTCGCTGCCGACTCCGGCGAGTTGGCGGCCGCGACCTGGCTGGGTGGCGGAGCAGGGGGCTCCACCGGCGCGACGGGTTGCGCGGTCGGTGGCTCCACGGGCGGTTCATCCGGCGCGACCACGGGCGGCACTGGCGGGATCGGCGGCACGGGCACCACCACCGGTGGCGTCGGCGGGACAGGTGGAACCACCGGTGGCTGCACGGCGACCACCGACGAACGCAAGTACCAGTTATTTTCCGTGCCGGCGGTTACACCACCTTTGAACAGCAGGTACTCATAAGCTCCGGCGGATACCGAGCCTTTCAGGGCAAACGCATCGGTGCTGCTGGTGGCACCGTTGAGGGCTTGCACCACTTCGATCCCGCTGTTTTGCGTGAGACCGCCCAGGCCGCCGAGATTGCTCACGGTCATTTGTGTGTGCCCGCTGATGGTCCCGTCAGACACAACCAGTTTGTCGGTAGCCGAGTTCTCGTCGCCCAGCACGGTTTGCAACCAAAGCTGCCCATTGTTGCCCACGTAGTTGCCGTACACCGTCAACGTATCGGTGGCGCTGTTGCTGCGGCTGGTCATGTCGACGGTGCCGGCATTATTCAGGGTGGCCAGTGCGCCTGCGGTGTAGGGGCGGATACTGCCTTGCGTCACGCCCAGGGTGCTGCTGCCATCGATGTTGAAGGTGCCGGTATTGCTGGCACTGTCGCCGAGGAAAAAGTCGCCGGCCAGGTCGAAACGCGAGTTGTTGTTGAGGTTGACTGTTTCCCACCCGATATACCGGGCGGGGGTGCTGGAAGTGGTGTTGTCGAAGGTCAGTTGGTCATTGCCCAGGCCGCCGTCAATCGAAGGCGTAGTGCCGAGCAGGGTTTCATTGAGGCCGCTGATCAGTGCGGTGTCGTCGCCGTCGCCCATCAGCACGGCGGACTTGATCTGGCCACCATTGATCCAGTTGAAGGTGTCATTACCGACACTGGCGCGGATCTCGCCACTGATGACGCCGCCACTCACGGTAATGCTGTCGTTGCCGCCACTGGTGCTGATATTGCCACCGATGCTGCCGCCGGAGACGATGATGGTATCTGTACCGAAGGCGGTCACCAGATTGCCGAGGATTGCCCCGCCGGACATGTCATAGATATTGTTGTCCAGCTTCATGTCGACCCGGCCGATGGTGCCACCGGTTTGCCGGGCCACGTCGCCATCCTCAAAAGCACCGACGATGGTGCCGCCGGTCATCAGGAACGTGTCGCGGCCATCGCCTTGGGCCAGGGACTGGATCTGCCCGCCGCTCATCACGAAATCATCGATGCCGTTGCCCTGGGAAACGGCGCCGGTCACGGTCCCCGCGCTGATCTGGAAGCGATCGGCACCGTCGCCCTGGGTGATGCTGCCCACGATGCGCCCGGAGTTCATATCGACGAAATCCGTGCCGGCGCCGAAGGTGATATTGCCGTTGATAGTGCCGGTGCCGCCTGCAGGCAGGGTCAGGGTGTTATTGCCCGTAAGGTCGGTCAGGCCGGTGGGGCTGCTGCCGCTGTCGCAGGTATAGGTATCGTTGCCCGGGCCCGGGGTGAGTACGCAAGCCGCCAGGGCTTGTTGGGGGGCCAGGTAATGCAGTGAGAGGATGCCGACAGCCAACACGGCGCGAGGCTGAAAAGTCCGTTTATTACGCATTGATCTGCCCTGTTTTTGTTATAAAAACTGCACATGTTTTTTGGGTTTAGTACAGTTTTTTACACAATGCAGAATTTTCGGACAGATAACCGCAGGGCTGTAAGCCACGTGATACGTGGCTTACATAGTGGCATATTGATTTTTTTCCGCGTATTTGTCAGTCCAGCTGACGACGATAGGGCAGGTCCGGCCCGGTCTTGCTGCAGGTGAGTGCCGCAGCACGGATGGCAAAGGCAAGCATGCTGCTGATCTGCTCCCGGGTCAGCTGTTGCAGGCCCTCCACCGAGTCCAGTTGCTGCTCGGTCAGCCAGGCAATCAACGCGGCCTGGAATGTATCGCCAGCCCCTACCGTGTCCGCCATGACGACCTTGACCGCTGGCGCCGACCAGCTGCCGTGCTGGCGGCTGAACACCGTCGCGCCATCGCCGCCACGGGTCAGGAATACCAGTTGGCAACGGTGCTGCAACCAGCCTTGCAGGACGCTTTTCGGGGCTTGGCCGGGGTAGAGCAGGTGCAGGTCTTCGTCACTGACCTTGATCAGGTCGGCATGCTTGACCAGCTCGGCCACGCGGGCGCGCCACAGCTCGATGTTCGGCTCGGGGTTCAGGCGTACGTTGGGGTCGAGGCTGATCAGGCGCTTGCCACTTTCCCGGCGCACCAGGGCCAGCAACGTGTCGGCAATCGGCTGCACCACCAGTGAGAACGAGCCGATGTGTACACCACGCACTTCGTCGCCCAACGCCGGTAGATGCTCAAGTCGCAACTGGCGGTCGGCGCAACCTTCACCGCGAAAGCTGTATTGCGGTGAACCGTTGGCACCCACGGCGACCATTGCCAGGGTGGTCGGCGCGGCGAACTCCACGAGGTACTCCTCGCCCACGCCTTCGTCCTTGAGCACCTGCAACAGGCGTCGACCCAGGTAGTCGTCGGAGATCCCGGCGAAAAAGCCCGCATCGATTCCCAGTCGACGCAAACCTACTGCGACGTTAAACGGCGAGCCGCCGGCAATCGCCTTGTAATTGACCCTGGATGCCTTGCCGCTGGCATCGTCCTCGCTGAAAAAATCAAACAGCGCTTCGCCACATACCAAATACATATTCGTTCGCTCTTAAAGGGATGCCACGTGCTGTTGATAACGCTCATAAGCCTGCTGGTAGGCACTGACGCTGCCGGCATTCGGCACCGTGCGGCTGGTCGCGTCGACGCTGACGCAACGCTGGCACAACTGCGCCAGGCTCTCACCGGACTGGCACCACGCGGCCTGGATCGCCGCGCCGAGGGCCGCGGCTTCGCTTTGTTCGGTGCAGACCACTTCGGTGTTCATGATATCTGCGACCATCTGACGCCACACCGGGCTTTTCGAGCCGCCACCGATCAGGCGGATGCTCTGGCTTTGCAGACCGGTCTGGCGCAACAGGTCCAGGCCGTAGCGCAAGCCGAAGGTGGTGCCTTCGACCACGGCGCGGCACAGGTTGGCGCGGGTCAGGTTGGTCATGGTCAAGCCGTGCAGGCTGCCGGTGGCGTGGGGCAGGGCGGGCACCCGCTCGCCGTTGAGGAACGGCAGCATGCTCACGCCGTCGGCGCCAATCGGCGCCTCGGCCACCAGCGCGTTGAACGCCGCCAAGTCCAGGTCGAACAGCTCGCGGATGACCCCGGTGGCGTTGGTCAGGTTCATGGTGCAGATCAACGGCAGCCAGCCGCCGCTGGAGGAACAGAAGGTCGCGACCGATGCCTGCGGGCTGACGTTGGCCTGATCGGCAAAGGCATACACGGTGCCGGATGAACCCAGGCTCATGGTGATCACGCCGGGGGCGATATTGCCGGTGCCGATGGCGCCCATCATGTTGTCGCCGCCGCCGCTGGAGACTTGCGCATTCGGGTTGATGCCCAGGCGTTCGGCGATGGCGGGCAGGATGGTGCCCACGGCTTGATTCGCTTCGATCAATTCGGGCAGTGCCGCTTCCAGTCGCCCGTCGGGATCAATGTGGCGCAGCAGTGCGAGGTCCCATGCCCGGGTGCGTACGTTGAAATAACCGGTGCCGGAAGCATCGCCGTATTCCGCGCAGGCGCGGCCGGTGAGCCAGTAGTTGAGGTAGTCGTGGGGCAGCAGGATATGCGCGATGCGCACGAACACGTCCGGGTGTTGCTCGCGGGTCCACAGCAGCTTGGACACGGTGTAGCCCGGCGCGATGGCCACGCCGAGGCGTTCCAGGGAGCCGCTTTCACCGCCGAGGTGCTGCAACAGACGATCGTTTTCCGGTGCGGTTTCGGTGTCGCACCAGAGTTTGGCGGGGCGCAGCACCTGGCCCTGGTCGTCGAGCAGTACCAGGCCGTGTTGCTGGCCGGAAACGCCGATGGCGAGGATGTCCTGGCCGTCCACGCCAGCCTGTTGCAAGGCGCGGTGAGTGGCTTCGGTAAAGGCGTCCAGCCACTCCTGGGTGTGCTGTTCGCGGCGGCCATTGGCACCGCTGATCAGCGTGTGGCTGGCGGCGCCCAGGCCCAGGACTTTGCCGCTGCTGGCGTCCAGCACGATGGCCTTGGTGCCCTGGGTGCCGCAGTCGATGCCGAGATAGAGGTTTTGCTGGGTCATGGTAGGTCGCTCAGCACATTAGGGATGTGGAATGCGATCAATGTGGGAGCTGGCTTGCCTGCGATGGCGCCTGTTCAGTCAGTAATGGTGTGACTGATACACCGCTATCGCAGGCAAGCCAGCTCCCACAGTTTGATTCGGTTCCGTCAGTTGAGATTGGCGAGCAGCCGCTCCAGCGTTTTACTCACACCCACATCCTGCAGGCTTTCGAAACACCGCTCAAACGCTGCCACAAACTCGGGCGAGTTGGGAATAGCCGTACCAAAAATCTCTTCGACCCCCAGCAGCCGCTTGCTGATCAACGCATCTTCCGTCACCAGCCCCTGGCAAAACTCGGCGCGGGGGTCCGGAATGCGGTAGATCACCCCATTCTCATCCACGCCTTTCAAGTACAGCGCCCACGCTGCCACTACCAATGCGGCACGCTCGGTCTCGCGCCCGTCGGCAATCAGGCGGTTGATGGTCGGTACGGTGAACTTTGGAAACTTCGACGAGCCATCGGAACACACGCGCTCCAACTGGTCGGCAATCGCCTGGTTGGAAAAGCGATCCACCAGGGTCTGCTTGTATTCGGTCAGGTCGATCCCCGGCACCGGTGCCAGGTTGGGCGTGACGTCCAGGTCCATGTAGGCGCGCATATAGGCCACGAACAACGGGTCGTTCATGGTTTCGTGGACGAAGCGGTAACCCTTCAGGAAACCCAGGTACGTCAGTGCCAGGTGGCTGCCGTTGAGCAGGCCGATCTTCATCTCTTCATACGGCGTCACGTCATCGGTGAACTGCACGCCTACGGTTTCCCACGCCGGGCGGCCGTTGACGAACTTGTCCTCCAGTACCCACTGCACAAACGGTTCGCAGACCACCGGCCAGGCGTCGTCAATGCCGTGCTCGTCATGCAGTTGCAGGCGGTGCGCAGTGCTGGTCATCGGCGTGATGCGGTCGACCATGGCGTTCGGGAAGCTGACGTTGGCCTTGATCCACTCATGCAGCTCAGCGTCATGCAGCGCGGCAAAGGCCAGCAACGCCTTGCGGGTCACGGCGCCGTTGTGGGGCAGGTTATCGCAGGACATCACGGTAAACGCCGGAAGCCCCGCCGCCCGGCGCTGGGTCAACGCAGCGCAGATAAAGCCGAACACGGTTTTCGGCGAGCCCGGGTTGGCCAGGTCGTGCTGGATCTGCGGCAGGTGGGCCATGAACTCGCCGTTGCTGTCGTCGATGCAGTAGCCGCCTTCGGTGATGGTCAGCGAGACAATCCGAATCTCTGGGCTGGCCAGCTTGTCGATCAGCGCCTGGGCACCGTCTTCGGCCAGCAGCATGTCGCTGATGGAACCGATCACACGCACTTCGGTGTCGTCGGTGTCCCCCAGTTCATACAGGGTAAACAGATAGTCCTGGCCGGCCAGGTCGTCTCGGGCCTTGCGGTCTTCAGTCCGCAGGCCCACGCCGCAAATGCTCCAGTCCAGGCCCACGCCGGTATTCATCAAGGCGTCGGTGTAATACGCCTGGTGCGCGCGGTGGAAGCCGCCGACGCCAATGTGCGCGATGCCCTGGCTGGTATTGGCAATCGCATAGGCTGGCAGTTGCACTTCAGGCGCCAGTTGCGTGAGGTTTTGCTTGTTCAGTTTCATCGGGAAATTCTCGCGAAATCAGGCGGCGGCGCGCAGTGGACGGGCCACGGCAACACCGTCAGCGTCGAACAGATGGCATTGGGTCGGGTCCAGGTACAGCTGCAGGGTTTCGCCATACTGGCTGGCCATGTCGCCACGGATCCGCATGGTCAACGGCTCCTTGCTGGCGGTGATGACGTGGCAGAAAGTGTCGCTGCCCAGGCGCTCACCGACGTCGGCGGTAACGGTCAGGGTGGCCTGGCCAGGGGTGGCGATTTCCAGGTGTTCCGGACGAATGCCCAGGGTCACCGCGCTGCCAACGCTCAAGGTGGCGCTGCTCAGGGGCAGGCTGATGCGGCCGCCGGCGTCCAGTTCGACGTCGCAGCTCTGGGCATCCACGCGGCTGACCTTGCCTTTGAGGAAACCCATTTTCGGCGTGCCCAAAAAGCCTGCGACAAACAGGTTGGCCGGCTGGTGATACAGCTCCAGCGGCGAGCCCACCTGTTCCACGCGGCCGCTGTTCAGTACCACCACCTTGTCGGCCAGGGTCATGGCTTCGACCTGGTCGTGGGTCACGTAGATCATGGTGGCTTGCAGTTCTTTATGCAGGCGCGACAGCTCCAGGCGCATCTGCACCCGCAGGGCGGCATCGAGGTTGGACAGGGGTTCGTCGAACAGGAAGATCTTCGGGTTACGCACAATCGCACGGCCAATGGCGACACGCTGGCGCTGTCCGCCGGACAACTGCTTGGGCTTGCGCTCAAGCAAAGGGCCCAGCTCCAGGATACGTGCTGCTTCGTTGACCTTGCTCTCGACAATCTTCTTGTCGACGCCGGCCAGGTCCAGGGCAAACGACATGTTCTTGCGCACGCTCATGTGCGGGTACAGGGCGTAGGTCTGGAACACCATCGCCAGGTCGCGCTTGGCCGGGGTGACTTCGGTGATGTCGCGGCCATCCAGTTCGATGGTGCCTTCGGTGACTTCTTCCAGGCCGGCAATCAAGCGCAGCAGGGTGGATTTGCCGCAGCCCGACGGGCCGACGAACACCACGAACTCCTTGTCGTTCACTTCAAGGTCGATGCCCTTGATGATGGAGAAACCTTCGAAGCCTTTTTGCAGATTCTTGATTTTCAGGTTGGCCATGATGGGCCTCCGCTTCTAAATATTTTTAAAGGAACCGTTACTTCACGGCGCCGAAGGACAAACCGCGGACCAGCTGTTTCTGGCTGATCCAGCCAAAGATCAGGATCGGCGCACAGGCCAGGGTCGACACGGCAGACAATTTGGCCCAGAACAAACCTTCGGGGCTGGAATAGGAGGCGATCAGCGCGGTGAGCGGCGCAGCGTTGGACGAGGTCAGGTTCAGCGACCAGAACGCCTCGTTCCAGCACAGGATCAGCGACAGCAACACCGTGGAAGCCAGGCCGCCCTTGGCGATCGGCAGCAGCACCCGGACCATTTCCTGCCACAGGGTGGCGCCGTCCAGGCGTGCGGCTTCGAGGATGTCCTTGGGGATGTCCTTGAAGTAGGTGTAAACCATCCAGACCACAATCGGCAGGTTGATCAGGGTGTAGATGATGATCAGCGCGATGCGCGTGTCCAGCAGGCCGAAGCTCTTGGCCAGCAGGTAGATCGGCATCAGCACGCCCACTGGCGGCAGCATCTTGGTGGAGAGCATCCACAGCAGCGTGCCCTTGGTGCGCTTGGTCTCGTAGAACGCCATGGAGTAGGCGGCCGGTACCGAGATCAGCAGGCACAACGCGGTGGCGCTGAAGGAGATCAGCACCGAGTTCCAGGCGTAGCTGAAGTAGTTGCTGCGCTCGTTGATGTGCAGGTAGTTCTCCAGCGTCGGCGTGAAGATGAACTGCGGCGGCGTGGCGAACGCGTCGATTTCGGTCTTGAAGCTGGTCAGCACCATCCAGAAGATCGGGAAGAAAATCAGGATCGCGATGGCCCAGGCCAGGGTGCCGAGCAGCACGCTTTGCAGGCGGCGGGATTGTTGAAGCGTCATGGCGCGGCCCTCAAGGCTTGTCAGTCAGGTTTTTGCCGATCATCCGCACCAGGATGATCGCCGCGATATTGGCGATGACCACGGCAATCAAGCCGCCGGCCGAGGCCATGCCCACATCGAACTGCACCAGCGCCTGGTTGTAGATCAGGTAGGCGAGGTTGGTCGAGGCGTAGCCGGGGCCGCCGTTGGTGGTGGTGAAGATTTCGGCGAACACCGAGAGCAGGAAGATGGTTTCGATCATCACCACCACGGCAATCGGGCGCGCCAGGTGCGGCAAGGTCAGGTGCCAGAAGATCGCGATGGCGCCGGCACCGTCGAGGCGGGCGGCTTCCTTCTGTTCCTGGTCGAGGGACTGCATGGCGGTCATCAGCAGCAGGATCGCGAAGGGCAGCCACTGCCAGGACACGATGATAATGATCGACAGCAACGGGTAATGGGCCAGCCAGTCCACTGGCTGGGCGCCGAACAGCTTCCACACGTAGGCGAGGATCCCCGACACCGGATGGAAAATCAGGTTCTTCCAGATCAGCGCACCGACGGTGGGCATGATGAAGAACGGTGAAATCAGCAACACCCGCACCAGGCCGCGACCGAAGAACTCGCTGGCTTCCAGCAGGGCGCTGATCAGTACGCCAAACACCACGCTGATCAGCAAGACGCTGCCCACCAGCAACAGGGTGTTGGTGGCGCCGGGCAAGAAGCCCGAGTCGGTGATGAAGTAGGTGAAGTTCTCCAGCCCCACGAACTGGTTTTCGCCGGGGTAGAGCAGGTTGTAGCGAATCAGCGAGAAGTACAGGGTCATGCCCAGCGGCACGATCATCCACAGCAGCAACAGGGCCACCGAGGGGCTGACGAGGAACCAGCCGGGATTTATCAGGCGGCTTTTACGCGGCTTGTCCGGCGAAGCGGTTTGCACTTGGGCAGTGGTGGTATTCATGGTGATCAGGACCAGTCAGGTACATGCAGAGCGAGCGTCGAGCGCGGTCGATGTGGGAGCTGGCTTGTGTGGGAGCTGGCTTGCCTGCGATGGCATCCCCTCGGTTTAACTGACAGACCGAGGTGTGTGCATCGTAGGCAAGCCAGCTCCCACCAAGAGCCTCTCACACAAAAGCGGGTTCCCACATTCAGTGGGGTGTGCCCGCTTTACTTGGGATAACCGGCCCGCTTCATTTCGCGTTCGGTGAAGGTCTGTGCGTCCGCCAGGGCTTTTTCGGCAGTGGAGCCACCGGTCAGTGCGCTGGAGAAGAACTTGCCGACCTGGGTACCAATCGCCTGGAACTCAGGAATGGTCACCAACTGGATACCCACATACGGCACCGGCTTGGCCGACGGATCTTTCGGGTTCGCGACTTTCAGCGATTCCAGCGTCACCTTGGCAAACGGCGCAGCCTTCATGTATTCGTCGCTGTAGGTCGACGTGCGGGTACCTGGCGGTACGTTGGCAATCCCGTCGGTCTTGGCGACCAACTGGCTGTATTCCTTGGAAGTGGCCCAGGTGGTGAAGACCTTGGCGGCGTCCTTGGCTTTGGAGCTGGTTGGAATCCCCAGGGACCACGAGTACAGCCACGAAGTACCTTTGTCGGTCTTCTCGTGCGGTGCAAAGGTAAAGCCGACGTGGTCAGCCACCTTGCTTTGGGTCTTGTCGGTGACGAACGAGCCGGCGACGCTGGCGTCGACCCAGATCGCGCACTTGCCGCTGTTGAACAGCGCCAGGTTTTCGTTGAAACCGTTGCTGGAAGCACCTGGCGGGCCGGACTTCTTCATGTTGTCGACGTAGAAGTTCAGCGCGTCCTTCCACTCAGGCCCGTTGAATTCCGGCTGCCACTTCTCATCGAACCAGCGTGCACCGTAGCCGTTGGCGAGGGTGGTGATCAGTGCCATGTTCTCGCCCCAACCGGCTTTGCCCCGCAGGCACAGGCCGTACTGTTCCTTGTCCTTGTTGGTGAGTTTGGCGGCGAACTCGCCGATCTGCGTCCAGGTGGGGTGCTCAGGCATGGTCAGCCCGGCGTCCTTGAACAGGTCGGTGCGGTAATAGGTGATGGAGCTTTCGGCGTAGAACGGCAGGGCGTACAGCGAACCCTTGACGGAAAGGCCGTCACGCACGGACGGGAAAACATCATCCAGGTCGTAGGACGCAGGCAGGTCCTTCATCGGTTCCAGCCAGCCTTTTGCGCCCCAGAGTGCAGCTTCGTACATGCCGATGGTCAGCACGTCGAACTGTCCGCCCTGGGTGGCGATGTCGGTGGTGAGGCGTTGGCGCAGGACGTTTTCTTCGAGTACCACCCAGTTCAGCTTGATCTCCGGATGCTCGGTCTCGAAGGTTTTCGAGAGCTTTTGCATGCGGATCATGTCGCTGTTGTTGACGGTGGCAATGGTCAGGGTTTGCGCGCCAAGACTGACGGCGCTGAGGGTCATGCAGGTACAGGCAAGCAGAGCTTTAGCTGTGAACTTCATCGCGCACTCCATTTCTGCGCCCAGGGGCTGCAGAAGGACAGTTATTGTTGTTGTGTCTTCCACGACAGCTGGAAGAGTGTGCGTTGATTACAGCCTTCAATTGACGTGCTGACAAATCCTTGGGAGCACTTTTACTGATACTTTTTTGCACTGCATCGGAAAATTACTGAAACGGTTTACCAGGCGGGTAGGGTTTCCCGGGAACACGGTTCAATGTGGGAGGCTGGCTTGCCTGCGATAGCGGTGTGCCAGTCAACTCAGCCATTGGTGATCCGCCGCTATCGCAGGCAAGCCAGCTCCCCACAGTAAAGCAGCCCTGCGTTGCGGTTTTCAGGCCAGGTTCTGCTCGGTTAACCGCTGCACCGCCAAACGCCGGTAGTGGGACGGTGTCATGCCCTTGAGCTGTTGGAAGCGGCGGTTGAAATTGGAGATGTTGTTGAAGCCTGACTCGAAGCACACATCGGTCACGGCCTTGTCACCATCGGCCAACAGCTCACAGGACTTGCTGATGCGCAGCCGATTGACGAATTCGATGAAGGTGCGCCCGGTGGCTTGTTTGAATACGCGGGAGAAGTAGGTGGGCTTCATTCCGAGGTATTCGGCCACTTCTTCCAGGGACAACTCACGCGCGTAGTGGGCAAATATGTAGTCCACCGCGCGGTTGGTGCGGTCGATGCTGTGTTCGTCTGCCAGTTGCGGGGTGGTCACGCCGGAGAGCAGTTGGTAATCCTCGCAGGCACTGAGCACCTCCATCAGGATGAAGAAATGCCCCAGGCGCGCCATGCCCTGGGCGTCTTCGATGCGCTGCATCAGGGTCATGGCCTGGGCGATGGTCTTCTTGCAACGAAATTCGATGCCGTATTGCGCCCGTTCCAGCAGCGGCGCCAGGGTCTTGAGCTCGGCAAAGATATGGCTGCCGCCGTCGAACAGCTCGTCGGTGAAGTTCACCAGCATGTCTCGCTTGGGCACCACTTCGTCCTCGGCCACCTGGCTGATCCAGTTGTGGGGCAGGTTGGGGCCGGTGAGGAACAGGCTTTCCGGGTAGAAGTTGCCGATGTAGTCGCCGATAAACACCTTGCCGGAGCTGGCGACGATCAGGTGCAGCTCATATTCCTTGTGGAAATGCCAGCGCACCAACGGGCACGGGAAGCCGTGTTGGCGGTAGATGATGGACAGACCGTTGTGATCGTCCATCAGCTCATAGGAAGGATCGGTGATTCTCGCTGCTCGGGTCATGCTGCAGTCGCTTTATTGTGGGGGCGCAAAAAGGATAATGCCCCCTTGCGCGCCACCTCGCCAGCGTCTGTGTTTACAGGCTGCGGTTTTTCGCCTCGATCCACTGCGCCATGTATTGGGTACTTTTGTGCAGGTGATGGCGCAGCATGCTGCCGGTGAAGTTGTTGCGGCGGTGCTCGGCCAGCTCGCTGCGGCACTGCTCCAGGCGCGCCACCAGGGCCGGGCCGTGAAGATCCTGAGCGTACCGGCGGGCGAGTAATTGCCTACCGTCTTCCTGGGCCTGGGCCCAGCGCTCCTGGTCCTGATACAACGCAACCGCTTGCGCCGCCAGCGCACTGGCGCTGTGCTCGACCACGCCGGGCCACGGTTCACCCATGGCTTCGGCACCCACTGGTGTGGTGACGCTCGGTGTGCCACAGAGCATCGCGTCGGCCAGCTTGCCCTTGATCCCGGCACCAAACCGCAGAGGCGCGAGGCAGATGCGCGCGGCAGTCATGACCTGCAACGCGTCTTCGGCCCAGTTCATCACATGGAAGCCTTGGGCCGGGTTGTGCAGGGCAGTGGCCTTGGGCGGCGTGTAGGCGCCATACACGTGGAGTTGAACACCCGGCAGTTGCTGGCGGATCAGCGGCCACACGCTGTTCTTCATCCACAACACAGCATCCCAGTTCGGCGCATGGCGAAAGTTGCCGATGCTCAGGAAGTGCGCGCGGTCTTCAAACGGCGCGAAGGCCTCGGTGGGCGGTATCACCATCAGCGGGCACCAGTGGAGCAGGGCGGCGGGCACGTTGAAGTGTTCGGTCAGCAACTGGATTTCCACATCGGAGATCATCAGGCTGATGTCGCAGCGGTAGATCGCGGCGATCTCGCGCTTGGCCAGGTCGGTATCGGCCATGTAAGTGAATTCGGCGGCCAGGTCCTGGCTGAACAAAGGGCTGAAGTCGTCAGCCTCGGGTTGCGTCTTCAGGAAGTCCTTGAGGCGCTGGTGCCGGGCATCCCGCAGGCTTTGCAGGTCGGAGCTTTCGAGTACGCGGAGCGCATTCGGGCAGCATTTCTCTACGCGCCAGCCGAACTGTTCTTCCATCATGAAACGGTCGAACAGCACGATATCCGGGGCAAGTTGCTGAATGAATTCGTCGAAACTGCTGTTATTCAGCTCGATCGCACATTCGCGAACGCCCAGGGCGGGCAAGTCGGCCTTGTGCTCACCCGAGGCGGCGGGGCTGCTGAAGGTAATGTCCCAACCCTGGGCCAGGAAACTCTCGAGAATCTGCATCATGTGCCCGCCGGCTGCCGAGGAGCGGGGCTCTGGCCAAACGTAACCAATGACCAGGACTTTGGTGGCGGGCTGATTCATCGACAACGGATTCCTTGAAGGGCTGGGCAAAACGCGCAATTAAACCACAGCCCTTCAAGTTACAGCGCAGTCAGCGGGAGATGTTGACCGGCGTGGGCAACGTCACCAGGTTGACGTAGCCATCCCAGAACTTCTTCTGGTCCACGGCAAACACCACCTTGGCCTTCTGCGTGCCCACCGGCGCGCCTTTCTGGTAGCCCAGTGCCCGGCCGTAATCGGCGCCGAAGGTGGCGTCTACATCCACCCACAGTTCGCGGGACTCGGTGACGATCTCGGGGCTGACGAGAAACAGCGCCGGCAGGCTGTCCCAGGTGAAGCTGTGGTAGGCCGGGTCCTTGTCGAACAGCGGCCCGAACTCGTGTTTATACAGGTCGGCAATTGCGCCTTTGTGGGCAATCACCCGCTGGTACACCGACTTGTCGAAGGTGACTTTCTCACAGACATCGTTGGGGAAAATCACGTGTTCGATCGGCGAGCGCAACACGATCTTCGCGGCCTCCGGGTCGAACCACCAGTTGAACTCCGCCGCCGGCGTAGTATTGCCCGGAATTTCCAAGGCGCCGCCCATGTATACGATGCGCTTGATCAACGGCACGATGTCCGGCGCCGAACGAATCGCCAGGGCAATGTTGGTCAGTGGGCCGACCGCCAGAATCGTCACCTCGTGGGGGTTGGCCCGCACGCTGTCGACGATGAACTGGACGGCGGTTTCCTTGCGCAGTTGGGTGTGAGTGGCCAGCCCGTCCGGCGGGGTTGCCAGTTGGGATGCGCTGGTTGGACGCGGGTTCTTGAATGCGCCCGGCCAGCCGGAACCGAACAGGGCTTTTTCCGCCTCATAGGTGGTGTAGTCATGCAGCAACGGGTAGGCGGCGCCGGAATAGACGCCGACTGCCTTTTCCACGCCCATGCGCTCCACGGCCTTGAGGGCGTCCACCTGTTCCTGGTCGACCCAGGCGTTACCGCTGACCAGGGTCATGCCCAGCAGGTCGATGCGTTTTTGCCCATGCAGCTGGGCAAGCATGATAAAGGCCTGGCCGTCATCGTTGAGCACGTTGAAGTCGGTATCGAATATCACCTTTTCTGCGGCCTGCGCCGTACCGGCACACAGGCCGACGGCGACAAGCAGGGCACAGCGCTTGATGAAACCTTGCATGGAGACTCACCCCAGGAATTGTTGTTAACGGTTTACCAGTTTCGCCGGCAACGCGATGACCAGGAAGCTGCTGAGAATCAGGCAGCCGGCGAAAAACCATAAAGCCCCGGCACTGCTGCCGGTGACGTCGATCGCCACCCCCATCAACGAATTGCTTACCAGGCCTGCGATGTTCGCCAGTGAGCAGGCCAGGGCAAAACCGGTGGCCGCTGCGGTGCCTTTGAGAAAGGTCGCCGGCAGGCTGAAAAACACCGGCACCGCACCGATGATTGCCGCGGAGGCAATCGCAAACAAGGCCACGGTGGCGACCACGTTATGGGTGAAGAAGGTGCTGGTGGCCATCGCCGCTGCGCCGATGAAAAACGGCACGATGATGTGCCAGCGGCGTTCGCGGTGTTTATCGGAGCTGGCGCCGATCAGCAGCATACCCAGCAGCGCCGCCACGCTGGGCAAGGCGGTGAGGATGCCGATGTGAAAGGTGTCGGTGATGCCGGCGTTGCGGATAAAGGTCGGCATCCAGAACCCCATGGCATAGGCGCTGAGCAGGATCGAGAAGTCGATACCGCCGAGCATCCATACCTTGAGGTTGAAGAACCCGTCGCGGAAGCTGTGCTTGCTGTCGGCACCGTCGGCGTCATCCTTGCGCAGTTCGCTTTCCAGCAGGGTCTTTTCTTCCGGCGACAACCACTTGGCTTGCTGATAGGTATTGGGCAGGGCCCAGAAGGTCCACACACCGAGCAATACGCTGGGCACTGCTTCAATCAGGAACAGCCACTGCCAGCCGCGCAGGCCGCCCATGTTGTCGAAGTGGCCCATGATCCAGCCGGACAGCGGGCCGCCGATCACGCTGGACAGCGGCAGGCCGATCATGAACAGGGCGATGATCCGCCCCCGGCGATGGGTGGGAAACCAGGTGGTCAGGTAATACAGTACGCCCGGCAGGAACCCGGCCTCGGCGGCGCCCAGAAGGAACCGCAGGATGTAGAACTGGGTGGTGGAGGTGACCAGCATGGTGCAGGCCGAGAGCAGGCCCCAGGTGATCATGATGCGGGCGATCCAGATCTTCGCACCGACCTTTTCCAGGATCAGATTGCTCGGGACTTCGAAGAGGATATAGCCGACAAAAAACAGCCCGGCGCCGAGGCCGAACGCGGTTTCGCTGAAGTGCAACTGGTCGAGCATCTGCAGTTTGGCAAAGCCGATATTGATGCGGTCCAGGTAGGCTGCCAGGTAGCAGAAACACAGGAACGGAATCAGCTTCCAGGTGATCTTGTGGTAGAGCGTGTTGACCGGATCGGCGACCGTAGTCGCGGGCGCTGCATTCGCAATGGGCATTGGGGTGTCTCCTGGCGGTGACTTATGGTTTTTATACAGCCGCTTTTTTTCAGCACTTCGGAGTGCTGTGAAAGCGACGTCCAAAGGCAGTGTCAGAAGAGTGCAAGACCGCGCTCTGTGGCGCGGTTCTTATGAAACCTTATTGCTCCTTGAACTTGCTCATCGCCTCCTGCTTGCTGACCACATCGCCGTACTTGCTGTCGATATCAAACAAGTTGGCTTCATGGGGCGCCGGGTGACGGTCGCCGACGCATTCGCGCACGACGATGGTACGAAAGCCGTGTTGCACCGCATCCACCGCCGTGGCCCGGATGCAGCCGCTGGTGGAGCAGCCGGCGAGCACCACGGTGTCGATGCCCTGGGCGTGCAGCATCGGGGCCAGGCTGCTGCCGAAAAACGCACTGGCGTATTGTTTGGTGATCACCACTTCATTGGCCAGGGGCAAGACCTCGGTGCAAAAGGCGGCGAGGGGATTGCCCTCCACCATGTCTTTCATCACCGGGGCCTTTTTGATCCAGATACCGCCGTCGGCGAAATGGCCGGGATGGTAGCGGATATTGGTGTGCACCACGCTGATTCCGTGACGCCTGGCGCAGGCCAGCAGCTCGACGCTTTCGGCCACGGCGATGCGCACTTCGGGGGCAAACAGTGGCGCGCCTTCGGTGGTATAGCCTTGCATGAAGTCGATCATCAGCAAGGCGGATTTTTTGCCGAAGCCGATTCGGTTGCCCCAGACGCCCTGGTAGTTGGCATCGGCGGATTGTTCGCTCATCTTTCAGTCCTCGGTAATGGACAGTGCA
Source organism: Pseudomonas sp. Xaverov 83 (assembly GCF_019352905.1). Lineage (NCBI taxonomy): Bacteria > Pseudomonadati > Pseudomonadota > Gammaproteobacteria > Pseudomonadales > Pseudomonadaceae > Pseudomonas > Pseudomonas sp. Xaverov 83. The sequence goes on from NZ_JAAAFU010000097.1 coordinate 135,845, forward strand.
CATAACCTGTGGCGAGGGAGCAAGCTCCCTCGCCACAAAAGCGTTTTTAGTAGGCGCCGGAGAGCAGGGCGCCGGCGCCGGGGACGATGGGTTCCAGGTCCAGGGCCTTGAGCATGGCGTAGGTGGTGGCGATGGCGGCGGTGAGTACCGGCAGGCCGGTTTGCGCTTCGACCTTGGCCACTACCGGCAGCGACTGCATTTGTACGCAGGCCGACAGCACGATCACGTCGACGCCTTCCAGGTTCATCCCGGCGACGATGGCCGGCAGGTTGGCCGGGTCATGGCGGGCCACTTCGAGGTTGTCGGGGATTTCCAGGGCGCGCCAGTCCACCACGTCAAAGCCTTCTTCGCGGATGTAGTTCACCACCAATTCGGTGAGGGGTTTCATGTACGGTGCGACGATGGCGATGCGCTTGGCGCCCATCACTTTCAGGCCTTCGATCAAGGCGCCGGCACTGGTGATCACCGGGGCGTTGGCGTCGTTGTCGGCAGTGGCCTTGCGCAGGCGTTGCTCGGATTTGCGGTGGTAACCGAGCCCCATGGCCATGATCGCCACCAGGCAGGCGTAGCCCAGCACGTCGACCTTGGCGTCGGACAGCTCGATGGCGCACCGGTCGGACTCGCCGTCCATCGCCGCCAGTTCTTCCTTGCGCACTTGCTTCATGCGCATGCGGCTGGAGTGAAAGGTGAAACGTTCCGGGCGGATCGCCTGGCGTGCGTTGAGCATCGCCGGGATCTCGGTCTCCATGGTGGTGTTGGAACTCGGCACGATCTGGCCGATGCGGTAAGGCTTGAGCATGATGGTCTCCGTTATGCAGTCAGGGGCTGGCCGAGGAAGTCGCCGAAGGCGCTGAAAAAACCTTCAAGGTCGTCCCAAGGGATCATGTGCCCCGCATTCGGGACATGGGCGACCTGCAGGCTTGGCTGTAACTGCCGGACTTCCGCGACATCTTCGGGCTGAATAACACCGCCGCGTCCGGCAACAATTAACAGGGCAGGGGCCTCCAGGTGCGGCAGATCCTGATGGAAGTCGACGGTGTGGAAGTCGTTGAAGGCGCGAACGATGGCCGGCTCGTAGCAGGTGTGCAGCCATTCGGCGCGCAGTTGCAATTGTTCTTCGGTCCAGGTGGCGCAGAAGGCGCGCATTGCTTCAGCGTCCATGCCCACCAGCGACTGGCGGATCGAATCGACGTACCACGCCAGTTTGCTCGGGTATTCACGGCGACCGGGGCCGGACACCGGCGGGTCGATCAGCACCACACGGTTAACCCCTCGTGGCTGGCGCACCGCACTGCGCACCGCAAACCGCGCGCCCATGGAGTGACCTACCAAGTGATAGCTGTCGAGCTTGAGAGCGTCGGCAAAGGCACCAATGTCATCGGCGCAGGTGTCGGCGCTGTAGTCCAGTTCCGGGCCGGTGGACGACAGGCCGCGACCGCGCACATCCAGCACGTAGGTGTCGAAATGCAGGCCCAGGCGTTCCGCAACAAAACCCCAGGTAATCGCCGGGCTGGTGATGCCGGGAATCAGGATCAGCGCCGGACCCTTGCCGCCATAGCGCAGGTAATGCTGGCGAATGCCGTTTGCCTGGACGTTGCCGCCGTAGAGAAAGCTGCTCACGCGGCCACCCCCGATTTCAGCTGCTGGGCGTAGAGGTCATAGCCGTAGACCCAGTCAGGATCTTCCTGGGTGCGCAGCCAGGTGTTGGCGTTGGACACGGCTTGTACCCGGGAAGCCCGTTCCTTGCGGTTGGCTTCATACAGTTCGAAAGCGGTGCGGTAGTCGCTGATGCCGGTTTCCTGCAGGCAGCGGGTGAGCATCGCCGCGTCTTCGATGGCCATGCCGGCGCCCTGGGCCATGTGCGGCTTCATCGGGTGGCAGGCATCGCCCAGCAATACCAGGCGGCCGCGACTCCACAGCGGCAGCGGGTTGCGGTTACGCAACGGCCATTTGGTCACGCTTTCGGTGGATTCGATCAGGGCCTGGACGGTGGGGTGGTAGCCCTTGAAGGCGTCGAACATCTCTTCGCGACTGCTGTCGACGAAGGCGCCCTGGAAGTCCCATTCCGGGTGCGGCACGCCGGTGACGTAGTAGTACTCGTCGCGCTTGCCGGTGGTGTAGTAGACCATCATGTGCCGGTCCTCGGTCCACCACTTGATGCAGTCTTCGAACTTCAGGTCGTACTTGGCCAGTTGATCGCCACGGATCAACGCACGGTGGGCGACCCAGCCGCTGTACAGCGGTTTTTCCGCGCCCAGCAGCTCTTCACGAATGCGCGAGTTGATGCCGTCGGCACCGATCACGATGTCGGCGTAGGTCACCTCGCCGTCGGCGAAGGTCAGGCGCACCTGGGTGTCGGTTTCTTCGAGGGTTTCCAGGCGCTTGTTGAAGTGCAGGGTGCCGGGCTTGAGGGTGGACATCTGCAGCGCGTGCAGGTCGCCGCGGTGCACGGTGATGTAGGACGCGCCGTAGCCGGTCAGGGGAATGCGGGACAGGTAATCACCGGTTTCACCGTCGCGGCTGAACCAGTGCTCGGGGTGCGAGCCCATCAGGTCCAGCTGTTTTTCAATGCCCATGCGCCGGAAGATTTTCATGATGTTGGGGCCCATGTGGATCCCGGCACCCAGGCGCGAAAATTCTGGCGCCTGTTCGTAGATGTCCACGTCGAACCCTGCCTGTTGCAGCAGCGTGGCAGCGGCGGCACCGCCAAGGCCGGCGCCGACGATTGCGATTTTTTGTGTGCTTGCCATGGGGCGTGGTCCTCTTTTTCGAATGATGGCCAGCGGCGTCAGTCCGCAAGGTTTTTAAAGTGTATACGCTCATTTTTTCAAATGAAAAGCCCACACCTGAAAAATTATTTTTTGGCCACATCGATCCCGTGTAACCGTAAATAGCCATATTTCATTGGGGTTGTGTGGAATCGTAACGTTTTGGCGTGGTGCTTGCAGTCCATGCCGAAATCAGTTCTTATCGTGTTTAATTGGCGTATACGCTATAAAAACGCACTGAAGTGAAGCGCGCTGCCAGATCTTGGTGCAACAGCTGAGGAGACAGAAAATGCCGGTAAGTGATTGCGAACTGACCCAGATGTTTGAACACGTGTTGAAGCTCTCGAAGGTCGACCCGACCCAGAGCGTTGCCGTGCTCAAGAGCCATTACTCCGACCCGCGCACCGTGCGCGCCGCGATGGACGCGGCGCAGCGCTTGGGGGCCAAGGTGTATGCGGTGGAGTTGCCGTCGTTCAACCATCCCCGGGCGATGGGCAATGACATGACCGCCTACTGCGGCGACACCGCGCTGACCGGGAATATCGCGGCCCAGCGGGCGCTGGAAGCGGCGGACCTGATCGTCGACACCATGATGCTGTTGCACTCGCCGGAGCAGGAACAGATCCTCAAGACCGGCACCCGCATCCTGCTGGCGGTAGAACCCCCGGAAGTACTGGCGCGCATGCTGCCCACCGAAGAAGACAAGGTACGGGTGCTGGCCGCTGAAGAACTGCTGAAAAAGGCCCGCTCGATCCACGTCAAATCCCGCGCCGGCAGCGATTTCCGCGCAGCGCTGGGGCAATACCCGTCCGTCACCGAATACGGTTTTGCTGACGAACCTGGGCGCTGGGACCACTGGCCGAGCGGCTTTCTGTTCTCCTGGCCCAACGAAGAAACCGCCGAAGGCGTGCTGGTGCTGGACATCGGCGACATCCTGCTGCCGTTCAAGACCTACACCCGGGAGAAAATCACCCTGGAGATCGAGAAGGGCTTCATCACCAAAATCCACGGTGGTTTCGAAGCCGAATACCTGCGCGACTATATGAAATACTTCAACGACCCTGAGGTTTACGGCATCTCCCACATCGGCTGGGGCCTGCAGCCACGGGCGCAATGGACGGCGATGGGCCTGCACGACAAGAACGACGGCATGTGCATGGACGCCCGGGCGTTCTACGGCAACTTCCTGTTCTCCACCGGCCCGAACACCGAAGTCGGCGGCACCCGCAAAACCCCGTGCCACATGGACATCCCGTTGCGCAATTGCGACGTCTACCTCGATGACCAAGCCGTCGTCATCGCCGGCGACGTCGTAGCCCCCAAGGCCTCCCTGGCACACTGAAAATCTCTGTGGGAGCTGGCTTGCCTGCGATAGCGCCGGCACATTCAACACCAATGTGCCTGACACACCGCTACCGCAGGCAAGCCAGCTCCCACATTTTTGATCGGGTTTCTTCGATGAGAAACTTGAGAACCTCGGGTAAGCCCGCCATCATGCCACTCCATCGACCACCGCCTTCCCGAGCCCGCCGTGCCTGATTCCTACGTTTTCTCCGAGCAAGTCGGCCACCTGTTGCGCAAGGCCTACCAGCGCCACCTGGCGATCTTCCAGCAGAACGTCGGCGACTCCCAGCTCACCGCCGTGCAGTTCGTCACCCTGTGCGCCCTGCGCGATCACGGTGCAAGTTCGCTCACCGAACTGGTCAAGGCTACCGCCGTCGACCAGGCGACCATCCGCGGCATCGTCGAACGCCTCAAGGCCCGCGAACTGATCACCCTCGAACCCGATCCCCAGGACAAACGCAAAGTCGTCGTCAACCTGTCCGACTCTGGCGCCGCCCTGGTGCAGCAAACCGTGCCTTGCGCCGCCACCATCACCGAACTGACCTTGAGCAACCTCAACCCCGCCGAACGCGTCGCCGTACTGTTCCTGCTACGCAAAATGATCGACGACCCCCAAACCCCGTAGCAGCTGTCGAGCCCCAGCGAGGCTGCGTCGGCTGCACCGCCGTTATCGAGCCAGGCACAAGACCGCGTCGGCCGCACCGCCGTTATCGAGCCAGGCACAAAACCGCGTCGCCCGCCACGCAGCCTCGCCAAGGCTCGACAGCTGCTACGGCGGATATGTTATTTCCACGATGGTCTGGCACCGTTTTTGCTCTACGTTGATGTAGTAACCACTTCACCAGTCAAGTGTGTCGCGAGACCCCAGGTGCGCGACGCTTTTTTTTTGACTGTTTGATGTAGTGGGCACTTCACCAAACCCAACGGGCGAAGCGAATGATCAGCCAGCACATCACGGTAACGCTTGAGGTCAACGGCCACACCACCGAAGTCAGCGCAATGGCCGACACCCCGCTATTGCTGATTCTGCGCAATGACCTGCAACTCAACGGCCCCAAATACGGCTGCGGCCTGGGGGAGTGCGGCGCCTGCACGGTAATCATCGACGGCGTGGCTGCACGCTCCTGCGTCTTCCCATTGTCGGGCGCCGTGGGCCGCGACATCGTCACCCTCGAAGGCCTCGGCACCCGCGAAACCCCGCACCCGGTGCAACAGGCCTTTATCGACGAGCAGGCCGCCCAGTGCGGCTACTGTCTCAACGGCATGATCATGACCGCCAAGGCCTTGCTCGACCGCAATCCCAACCCCAGCGAAGCCGAGGTGCGCACCGAGCTGTCGGGCAACCTCTGCCGCTGCGGCACCCATATCGAAATCCTCCGCGCGGTGCTGCGTGCCGCCCGCCAAACGCCTTGAACGTGGATCGATGACCATGACTGACGCAATCCCTTCCCGCGACCAATGGCTGGCCAAGGCCGGCGTCCTGCTGATCGTCGACGACGTGCTGCCACCTTCGGGGCCGGTGGCCAAAGGCGGTACTCCGACGATCAAACCCAAGGAACTGGGGCTGTTTATTGCGGTGAACGATGACGGGCTGGTGTACGCCTTCAACGGGCATGTGGACCTGGGCACCGGCATTCGCACCTCCCTGGCGCAGATCGTCGCCGAAGAACTGGACCTGACCATGGAGCAGGTGCGCATGGTGCTGGGCGACACCGAACGGGCGCCGAACCAGGGCGCGACCATTGCCAGCGCAACGTTGCAGATCTCCGCAATCCCGTTGCGCAACGCTGCCGCCGAAGCCCGGCGTTTCCTGCTGATGCGGGCGGCGCAACGTTGGTCGGTCAGTGCACAGAGCCTCACGGTCGACGCGGGCGTGATTACCGCCGAAGACGGACGAACCATCACCTATGGCGAACTGGTCATGGGCGAGCATGACGAACTGCGCATCAGCGGCGATGCACCGCTTAAAGCCACCGTCGATTACCGCCTGGTGGGCAAGGGCGCAGCCCGGGTGGATATCCCCGGCAAAGCTACCGGCGAGCTGACTTACGTTCACGACATGCGCGTACCGGACATGCTTCACGGCCGGGTAATCCGCCCACCTTATGCGGGGCTGGATTGCGGTGATTTTGTCGGCAATAGCCTGCTGAACGTCGACGAATCATCCGTTGCCCATATCCCGGGCATTGTTGCCGTGGTGGTGATCCGTGATTTTGTCGGTGTGGTCGCCTTGCGTGAAGAACAGGCGATCAAGGCCGCCCAGGAATTGCGGGTGCACTGGAAACCCTGGAATAACCAACTGCCGGACATGAGCGACGTGGAGCAGGCGATTCGCGATAACCCACGGGTACGCCGAACCGTGCTCGACCAGGGCAACGTCGACGCAGCCCTGGCCGCCGCCAGCCAGCGCATGCCGCGCACCTACCTGTGGCCGTACCAGATGCACGGCTCCATCGGCCCCTCCTGCGGCGTGGCGGATTATCAGCCCGGGGTCAGCCGGGTCTGGTCCGGCAGCCAGAACCCGCACCTGCTGCGGGCCGACCTGGCCTGGCTGCTGGAATGCGCGGAAGAATCCATCGAGGTGATCCGCATGGAGGCTGCCGGCTGCTACGGCCGCAACTGCGCCGATGACGTGTGTGCCGACGCCTTGCTGCTGTCCCGTGCGGTGGGCAAGCCGGTGCGGGTGCAACTGACCCGCGAACAGGAACACCTGTGGGAGCCCAAGGGCACCGCGCAACTGATGGAGGTCGACGGCGGCCTGAACGCCGACGGCAGCATCGCCGCCTATGACTTTGAAACCAGCTACCCGTCCAACGGCGCGCCCACTTTGGCACTGCTGCTGACCGGCCGGGTCGAGCCGGTGGCGGCGATGTTCGAGATGGGCGATCGCACCTCGATCCCGCCCTACGACATCGAGAACATGCGCATCACCATCAACGACATGGCACCGATCGTGCGCGCCTCGTGGATGCGCGGCGTGTCGGCGTTGCCCAACACCTTCGCCCATGAATCCTATATCGACGAACTCGCGTTCGCCGCCGGCGTCGATCCGGTGGAATACCGCCTGCGTTACCTGAAGGACGAGCGCGCCATCGACCTGGTGAAATCCACTGCCGAGCGGGCCAACTGGGCACCGCGTACCGCGCCGATGCAGACTGCCAACGAAGACCACCTGCTGCGAGGCCGGGGCTTTGCCTACGCGCGCTACATCCACAGCAAGTTCCCTGGCTTCGGCGCCGCGTGGGCGGCCTGGGTGGCGGATGTGGCCATCGACAAACAGACCGGCGATGTCTCGGTGACCCGGGTGGTGATCGGGCACGACTCGGGGATGATGATCAACCCGGCGGGGGTGCAGCATCAGATCCACGGCAATGTGATCCAGTCCACCAGCCGCGTGCTCAAGGAGCGCGTGACCTTTGAAGAGTCCACCGTGGCGAGCAAAGAGTGGGGCGGTTATCCGATCCTGACCTTCCCTGAAGTGCCGCAGATCGACGTGCTGATGATGCCGCGCCAGGACCAGCCACCGATGGGCGCCGGTGAATCCGCCTCGGTGCCCAGCGCAGCCGCGATTGCCAACGCGATCTACGACGCCACCGGGATTCGTTTTCGCGAGCTGCCGATTACTCCCGAGCGGGTATTGGCGGCGCTGAATGCAGGCACATTGGGCGAGCCGGCGAAGTCCCCGGAGAAGCGCCGCAAATGGTTGTTCGGCTCATTGTTCGCCGCCTTTGGCGCGGTGCTGGGCATGGCCGCCACCGCGTGGCCGTTTCACAGTGAAATCGCCCCGATCGCGCCGCCCAGCGCCGGCACCTGGTCCAAGGCCACCCTGGAACGTGGGCGTTTGCTCGCGGCCGTAGGGGATTGCGCGGTGTGCCACACGGCGCCGGGTGGCGCCACCAATGCCGGCGGGCTGGCGATGCACACGCCGTTCGGCACGCTGTACAGCAGCAATATCACCCCGGATGAGAAGACCGGGATTGGCGGCTGGTCGTACCCGGCGTTCGAGCGGGCGATGCGCGACGGCATCGGCCGTGACGGGCGCAACCTGTACCCGGCGTTTCCCTATACCGCGTTTCGTAATATCAACGATGCGGACATGCAGGCGCTGTACGCCTACCTGATGTCCCAGGCGCCGGTCAGCCAGGCACCGGTGTCGAATGCGATGAAGTTTCCGTTCAATATCCGGCCGTTGATGGCCGGGTGGAACGCGCTGTTTTTGCGCCGAGGGGAAATCAGCGTGCAACCCCAAAGAAGTGAGCAATGGAATCGCGGCGCCTATCTGGTCAACGGGTTGGGGCACTGCGCGGCGTGCCACTCGCCGCGCAACCTGATGGGAGCGGAGAAGGGCGGTAAAGCATTCCTCGCGGGCGGCAGGGTGGATGGTTGGGAAGCTCCGGCGTTGAATGGCTTGTCCAAGGCGCCGACGCCGTGGACCGAGGACCAATTGTTCACCTATCTGAGCACCGGTTATTCCGATGCCCATGGGGTGGCAACGGGGCCGATGGGGCCGGTGGTGACTGAGCTGGCCAAACTGCCCAAGACCGATATCCGCGCGATCGCGGTATACCTGGCCTCGCTGAATGACAGCGGCGCCGCCGAAGCACAGGTGGTGGCGGCTGTGACAGTGCCCAATGCCAACGGGCGGCGGGTATTCGAAGGCTCGTGCAAAGCCTGCCATGCCGACGGGCAGGGGCCGAAGCTGTTCGGGGTCAGCCCGTCACTGGCGACCAATACCAACGTGCACAGCGATGAACCGGACAATCTGATCAAGGTGATTTTGCAAGGGATCAGCACTCCGGCGACCAGGGACCTGGGCTATATGCCGGGCTTCAAGGACAGCCTGTCGAATACCCAAGTGGCAGAGCTGGCGTCATACCTGCGTACCCGCTTCGCGCCCAATGCGCCACAGTGGGAAGGCCTGGAGCAAAAGGTCGCTCACCTGCGAGCCAATCCCGGCACTCACTGACGGATTCAAGCCATATGGAGATCAAATGTGGGAGCTGGCTTGCCTGCGATAGAGGTGCGCCAGTCACTGAATTATGAGCTGACCCACCGCAATCGCAGGCAAGCCAGCTCCCACATTTTGATTCGGTTTCTACCGTACCCCACGCAACACCAGATCACTGATAAACCCCAGCCAATCCCGCTGCTGGCTCTTGTCCGCCAAATCCTCCCCCAGAAACGAACTCAGCGTGTGCTGGTTGGAGTTATAGAAGTAGCACAACGAAGCAATCATCAAATACACGTGCTTGATGTCCACATCCTCACGAAACAGCCCCTGGGCCTGACCCGCCTCGATAATCGGCCGCAACACCCCGACTGCCTCCCCGGACAGTCGCCGCAGCTCCCCGGACTGCTTCGCATGCTTGCCCTTGTGCAGGTTCTCGATACTCAGGATCGCCACAAACTCGGGATGCTTGACGTAGTAATTCCAGATAAACCCCACCAACGCCTGCAACGCTTGCACCGGCGCACTCAGGTCGAGCTTGAGTTTGCTTTCGGCTTTATTGAACTGCTCATAGGTGTGCTCCAGCACACGCACAAACAGGTGCTCCTTGCTGCCGAAGTAGTAATACAGCATGCGGTCGTTGGAGTCGGCCTCCCGGGAAATGCTTTCCACACGCCCGCCGGAATAGCCGTCGCGGGTGAAGACCTTGACCGCCGCCTGGAGAATCCGCGCGCGGGTCTGGTCGGCTTGCTGGGCGCGGATACCGGTCTTCTTGATCACCATCGAAAAGCCTCTGCTGCGCAGCGTAAAGGCCCGGAATATAGCATGGGCATTATTCCGTTACCGACAGGCTCTGTCACAAACGCGGCATAACGCTGGGGCTTGGATCGGAAACGTATTACTTTCTAGTTCTTCTAATAAGCAGAGTAGCCAGGGATGAAATACCAACCGTTTACCCGAACTTTGATTGCCACCGCGTTGGTGCTGACCGTCAGCGGTGTACAGGCGGCCTCCCAGGCCCCGGTGGCTGGCGAAAATGGCATGGTGGTCACGGCCCAACATCTCGCTACCCATGTGGGGGTGGATGTGCTCAAGGCCGGTGGCAATGCGGTGGATGCGGCGGTGGCGGTGGGATACGCCCTGGCCGTGGTCTACCCGGCGGCCGGCAACCTGGGCGGCGGCGGTTTCATGACCGTGCAACTGGCCGATGGACGCAAGACCTTCCTCGACTTCCGCGAAAAAGCCCCGCTGGCGGCGACTGCCGACATGTACCTGGACAAGGACGGCAACGTCGTTCCGGACCTCAGCTCCAAGGGTCACCTGGCCGTCGGCGTACCCGGAACCGTGTCGGGCATGGAACTGGCGTTGAGCAAATACGGCACCCTCAAGCGTGCCCAGGTGATCGCCCCGGCGATCAAGCTGGCCGAAGACGGTTTTGCCCTGGAGCAGGGCGATGTCGACCTGTTGCACACCGCTACCGACGAATTCAAGAAAGACAAAGACCTGCGCGGCATCTTCCTGCACGGTGGCGAGCCGATGCTGGTGGGCCAGAAGCTGGTGCAGAAAGACCTGGCGAAAACCCTGAGGGAAATCTCCGCCAAGGGCACCGACGGCTTCTACAAAGGCTGGGTAGCCAAGGCGATTGTGGATTCCAGCCAGTCGGGCAAAGGCATCATCACCCAGGCCGACCTGGACAAATACAAGACCCGCGAACTGGCGCCCATCGAGTGTGACTACCGTGGCTACCACGTGGTGTCCGCGCCACCACCGAGCTCGGGCGGGGTGGTCATCTGCGAAATCATGAATATCCTCGAAGGTTACCCGATGGCCGACCTCGGCTATCACTCGGCCCAGGGCCTGCACTACCAGATTGAAGCCATGCGCCATGCGTACGTTGACCGCAACAGCTACCTCGGCGATCCGGACTTCGTGCAGAACCCGGTCGAGCACCTGCTGGACAAGGACTACGCCGCCAAACTGCGCGCCGCCATCGACCCGCAGAAAGCCGGGATCTCCCAGGACATCAAGCCCGGGGTTTCGCCCCACGAAGGCAATAACACCACCCACTACTCCATCGTCGACAAGTGGGGCAACGCCGTCTCGGTGACTTACACCCTCAACGACTGGTTCGGCGCCGGCGTGATGGCGAGCAAGACCGGGGTGATCCTCAACGACGAAATGGACGACTTCACCTCCAAGATCGGCGTGCCGAACATGTACGGCCTGGTCCAGGGCGAAGCCAACGCTATCGCGCCGGGCAAGACGCCGCTGTCGTCCATGAGCCCGACCATCGTCACCAAGGACGGCAAAGCGGTGATGGTTGTGGGGACGCCGGGTGGCAGCCGCATCATCACGGCCACCTTGCTGACCATCCTCAATGTCATCGACTACAAGATGAACATTCAGGAAGCCGTGGACGCCCCGCGTTTCCACCAGCAATGGCTGCCTGAGGCGACCAATATCGAACGCTATGCCCTGAGCCCCGACACCCAGAAAATCCTCGAAGGCTGGGGCCACAAGTTTGCCGGCCCGCAGGATGCCAACCACCTGGCAGCCATCCTGGTGGGCGCACCGTCCCTGGACGGCAAGCCGGTGGGCAATAACCGTTTCTATGGGGCCAACGACCCACGGCGCAATACCGGGTTGTCGTTGGGCTACTGAGGTCAATCGCGCCTGAAAACGGAACGACCGAACACCTTCCAGGCTCTACTCCAAGAGCCCTGGAAGGACCCTTCCCATGAAAGCGCTGAAGATCGCGACCTTCAACATCAATGGCATCCGCGCCCGCCTGCCCAATCTGCTGGAATGGCTGGCGCGGGAACAGCCGGATATTGTCTGCCTGCAAGAACTCAAGGCGCCCGACAGCCTGTTTCCCTTCAACGACTTTGACGCCGCCGGCTACGGTGCGTTGTGCCTGGGCCAGGCCTCATGGAACGGCGTGGCGATTCTGGCCCGCGACGCGCAACCGCTGGAAAGCCGCCGGGGTTTGCCCGGTGATGACGCCGACCATCAAAGCCGCTACCTCGAAGCCGCCGTGCACGGCATTCTGGTGGGCTGCCTGTACTTGCCCAACGGCAACCCCCAGCCGGGGCCGAAATTCGACTACAAGCTGGCGTGGTTTGAACGGCTGATCGACTACGCCAGGCACCTGCAATCCAGTGAACACCCGGTGTTGCTGGCCGGGGATTTCAATGTGGTGCCCACCGACCTCGATATCTACAACCCGCGCTCCTGGCTCAAGGACGCGTTGTTGCAACCGCAAAGTCGTGAGTGTTATCAGCGCCTGCTGGAGCAAGGCTGGACGGACGCCTTGCGCCATCTGTATCCCGACGAGCAGGTCTATACCTTCTGGGATTATTTCCGCCAGCACTGGCAGAAAAACGCCGGCCTGCGAATTGATCACTTGCTGCTCAATCCGGCGCTCAAGCCTTATCTGAAAGGCGCCGGGGTGGATGCGTGGGTGCGCAACGAGCCCCATGCCAGCGACCATGCGCCGACCTGGATCCAGCTCGGCACCCGCAAGGCCCGTTAGAGCCCGCGGATCAGCTCAAGCACCTCGGCTTTTTTCAGCGGGTGCTTCATGCGTTGCGAGAGCAGCGCCATGGCCCGCTGATGTTCGCAGGCAACCACTGCTTCCACTTCATCGCCACGGCAGAGCAGGGCGATGAAGTGGTGGTGCTGCAGGTCACCTTCCACGTGGAGTTGATTCCAGTGACGGGGATGGCCCAGCAGTTCGAACGTCTTGCCGAAGTGATAGGTCCAGAAGAACGGCACGTCGGCATACGCCTGCGGCGCTCCCAGCATGTTGCGCGCCGCCAGCACCCCGAGTTGCTGCGCCACGCGCCAGTGTTCGATGCGCACGGGCTGATCGTTCCATGGGAAGGTCACCATATCGCCCGCTGCCCATAGCCCGGGTGCGACCCGCAAATCCGTATCGGCCTTCAGTGACTGGTCCTCGGCCTTTTCCAACCCCTGAACAAAACCGGTGGCAGGTGTCACGCCGACGCCCACCAGCACCAGGTCTGCGGCCAGTCTGTGGCCGTTTTTCAGCACGACCGTCGTCACGTCCCCGTGTCCTTCGAGGCGCGCGGGCTCACTGGCGCTGTGGAATATCACGCCATTGGCCTCATGCAATTGGCGCAGTGATGCACCGATGCGCTTGCCCAGTTGGGCTGCCAGCGGAATCTCGTGACGGCCCACCACTTGCACCGTCAACCCACGCTTGCGTAACGCTGACGCGGCCTCCAGGCCGATAAAACTGTCGCCGATGATCACCGCGCATTTGCCCGGTTGCGCAGCCTTGACGATGCGCGCCGCGTCGTCTCGTGAGCGCAGCACAAAGACGTTATTGAGTACGGTGCCCGGAATATCCAGCGGTTTGGCCTCGCCGCCGGTGGCCAGCAACGCCGCGTCGTAGTCGAAGCGGCGACCGTCTACGAGTTGGAGGCATTTGGCGTGAGGGTCAAGGTTTTGGACTTCGCCGTGGATCTGGATGTCGCGGTAGCTGGCTTCATCCAGCAACGGTGGGGTTTCGTCGGGCGGCATCTCGCCTGCGATGACGAATTTGCTCAAGGCAGTGCGGTCGTAGGCAGGATTTTGCTCCTGGTCGATCCACAGCAGGCGGCCGCTGAAGCCTTCTCGGCGCAGGGTGGCGACGGCCGCCGAACCGGCTGCGCCGGCGCCAATCACGATAAAGCAGCGGGAATCATTGGGTTGTGGGGCTGATGAAGAGGGCAGCGCTTCGTCTCCCACGCTGACCACACCATCGTGAATCTCCACCGGATATTGCGTGAGCTGCACCAATGCGGGCGGCTCGCAGACCTGGCCGTCGTCTACCCGGAAAGCCGCCTTGTGCCACGGGCAAATGATCCTCCCGTCACAGATTACGCCTTGCTCCAAAGGCGCCCCGGCGTGGGGGCACTCCGCCTGATAGGCCCGCACCTGGCTACCCGAACGCACCAGCAGGAGCTTGTGGGCGGCGGTTTCAACGCGAACGCCGCGGTCTTCGGGCAAGTTGATCAAGCGGGCAACAATGCGCATGTTCATAGGCCAATCTCCTTTTAAGGATTGACCTGTGCCCTGCGTGGAGAACTGCGTTGACCCGATAACCGGTCTTCAGTCTTGCGCACTGTGGCTGCGAAAATGCGCCAGGGAGAGGGCGATATCATCATGGGAGAGTTGGGTGACGGCCGCTTCGGCGCTGTCACGGGCGATCGGCTCTATGCGGTCGAACATCTGCGTTTCATAGGCCCTTACCGCCTCGGAGCATGTGCTGTTTTCGATCAGGTGCCGGGCCAGCTCCGCAGCATCGAGCATCGCCGCATTGACGCCTTCGCCACCAAACGGTGACATCAGATGTGCGGCATCGCCAATCAGGGTCAGGCCTGGGCGGTGTGCCCAGTGATGCCCGACGGGCAGCGCGTAAATGGCCCGGGACAGAAAGCGCTCGTTTGAGGCGTGCAGCAGCGCGAGGATGTCCGGGTGCCAGCCTTCGAACTGCGCCAGCAGCGATTGCCGGGTCGCCTGTGGCGAAGACCAGTCCAGTTGCTGCGCCGCCCAGTCAGTGGGGACGCGAAAGATTCCATAGCCGCGCAGATGCGCGTTGGCGTTGCGTTGCACGACCAGCAACCTGGCGTCGCCCGAAACGTCCAGTTTGCCCTGGCCGACGAGCGTGGCCAGGGCCGGGTGGCGGCGGTCGACGTCATCAACCCCGAATTCGATAAACGTCAGCCCGCTGTATTGAGGCTGATAGCGCGACAGCAAGGGGCGCACTTTCGACCAGGCCCCGTCGGCGCCGACGACCAGGTCGAACGGGCCGTGGACGGTGTCGCCCTGATGCAGGGTCCAGCATGTGTCGCCTGCCTGGCGGATCTCGCTGACGTTGACGTCCCATTTCACGCAATCAGCAGGCAACGAATCCAAGAGGATTTGTCGCAAGGCGGTGCGATCGACTTCCGGACGGTCGCCGGCGGCCGGACTGGGGTCTTCAAACAGCAGTCGCGCGTGTTTATCCATCAGGCGCGAGCCTTGGTCTTCATAACGGGCGATGGTGTGGAAGGCATCTTCAAGGCCGGCTTTTTTGAGCGCCAGCTGGCCGGATTCAACGTGTAAATCCAGAGTCCCGCCTTGAGGTCGTTCCAGTGGCCCGCGCTCGCGCTCGAACACGCTGGCGGTAAAGCCATTGATCGTAAGAATCCGTGCCAGGGTCAGCCCGGCAGGGCCGCCTCCGACGATGGCAATGCGTAATGAGCTATTCATGAAAACTGTCCTCGTCGGTCAATCCAACAGTTGTTCCACCGCTGAAAACGCCTGGTCCTGGCGCGCTTGCCAATCCCCACGGATGATCCGTAACGGCTGATGATGTTGCTCCAGCCAGTCAAGGCTGGCCTGGAAAAACGCCAGGCGGTCGGCAAACTCCGGCTGGCAGCGTTGACCATCGGCGGTCCACTCCACGTCTTCCGGCGACAGCAGCAGGTGCAAGTCGTAGTGGCGGGCGAGCAGTTCGCTGTCGAGCCAGGCCGGGCAGTCGCCAAACAGGGTCTGGCTCCACAGCTTGTTGGTCAGCAGGTTGGTGTCCAGGATCAGCAACGCTGGCTGCCGGGCGCGGGCGGCGTCTTCCCAGGCCAGTTGGCCACGGGCGATGTCGGGGATATCGGCCAGGGTGGTATCGCGCTGGTGGTGGTCGATGAAATGGCGCACGTATTCGCCCACCATCACCCCGCCAAAATGCGCCTGCAACTGCGTGGCCAGCCAGCTTTTACCGCTGGATTCCGGGCCGGCCAATACCACGACTTTCATGCATGCAACGCCGGGTCGGCGCGCCATTCGCGCCAGCCCTGCACCGCGATCACGGTGAACAAGGCATAGAGTGCGGCGGTGAGGTACAGGCCTTTATAGAGGAACAGCCCGACAAAGATCACATCCAGGGCAACCCACAATGGCCAGCACTGCACGCGCTTCTGCGCCATCCACATCTGCGCCACCAGGCTGAAGCCAGTCAGGGCCGCGTCCAGCCAGGGTTGGGCGGCGTCGGTCCAGTGGGCCATGGCGGCGCCCAGCAACAGGC
The DNA here is from genome assembly GCF_019352905.1 of Pseudomonas sp. Xaverov 83. Taxonomy (NCBI): domain Bacteria; kingdom Pseudomonadati; phylum Pseudomonadota; class Gammaproteobacteria; order Pseudomonadales; family Pseudomonadaceae; genus Pseudomonas; species Pseudomonas sp. Xaverov 83. The sequence continues at coordinate 151,971 of NZ_JAAAFU010000097.1, forward strand.
TGCCCAGAGCGCCCACGGCCAGGCCTTGGAGGATCGGTTGCAGGCCCAGGCTAGTGACTTGCCGCCCTTGCTTGACCTCGCCGGCGCGGGTCCACTGCCACCAGCCGTAGAGTTGCAGGGCGGCGTAGATCACTTGCAGGAGCATGTCGGAGTAGAGCTTCACATCGAAGAAGATCCAGGTGTACAGCAGCACCATCACCAGGCCGATGGGCCAGCACCACGGGTTCTGTTTAACCGTCAACCAGACAGCGATCACCCCCAGGGCGGCGGCAAACAGTTCAAGTCCGGACATGGCGGTTCCTTGGGGGAGTCGAAGAGGGCGGTGATTGTAACCAGAGTGGTGGGCGCGGGGGTAGATCGTTCCCACGCTCTGCGTGGGAATGCAGTTCCGGACGCTCCGCGTCCCGGCTCTGCGCAACGGTGACGCAGAGCGTCACAGGATGCGTTCCCACGCGGAGCGTGGGAACGATCATCGGCGTCAGACCTTGAACTGGTGCAGAAGGCTGTCGAGTTGTTCGCTCAGGCCCTTCAAGTGCGCACTGGCCACGCTGGACTGCTGCGCCGCCAATGCCGTGCTGTGGGACAAACCAGCCGCCTGGGTCACATTCTGGTTGATGTCTTCCACCACATGCGCCTGCTGCAACGTGGCGCTGGCAATCGAAGCGTTCAAGCCATTGAGATTACGCAGCGCCTGGCCGATGGCAGTCAGGCTCGCTCCCGCCTGGCCCGCTTGCTCAATGGTCAGTTGCGAGGCCTGGTGGCTGTCGCTGATGACCTTGACCGCTGCCTCCGAATGACCTTGCAGGCGCTCGATCATGGCCTGGATCTCAGCGGTGGATTTTTGTGTACGCTGGGCCAGCAGCCGCACTTCATCGGCCACCACCGCAAACCCACGACCTTGTTCCCCGGCACGGGCTGCTTCGATGGCGGCGTTGAGGGCCAGCAGGTTGGTCTGGTCGGCAATGGAGCGGATCACTTCCAGTACCCCGCCAATCTCTGTGCTTTCAGTCGACAGCGTGCGGATCACGTCCACGGCCTGGCTGATGGTTCTGGAGAGTTGGTCGATGCGTTGCAGGCTGCCGTCGATATTGAGCTGGCCCTGTTCGGCTTGCACCTGTGCATCGCGCATTTCGCTGGCCGCGTGCTCGGCGTTCTTGGCCACGTCCTGTACACCATAGGTGACTTCGTTGATCGCCGTCGCCACCAGTTCCATCTGCTGCGATTGCTGCTGGCTGCGGTCATGGGCGTCGCTGGCGTTGCTGCCCAGTTCGGTGGACGACTGGCCCAGCGCGTTGGCGCAGGTCTGCAACTGGCCGACCACCTGCCGCAACTTGGCGGTAAAGCTGTTGAAGTGCCGGGACAGTTGAGTGACCTCGTCCTGGCCGTGGGTGTCGAGGGTGCGGGTCAGGTCGCTTTCGCCACTGGCGATATTGGCCATCGCGTTCACCGCTTGCTGCAACGGGCGCACGATGCTGCGGGCAATCAGCACCACCAGCAGGGCCATGATTACGGCGATCACCAGGCCCACCATCGAGGCCTTCCACACCTGGCCGCGGAATTCCGCTTGCACGTCATCGACATACACGCCGGACCCGATGATCCAGCCCCAGGGTTCGAACAGCTGGATATAGGAGGTCTTGGCCACCGGTGCATCGGCGCCGGGCTTGGGCCAGCGGTAATTCACCATCCCGGCGCCCTTGGCCTTGGCCAGGATCACGAACTCATTGAACACCGCAAAGCCATCCGGGTCACGGATGGCCGACAGGTTCTGGCCGTCGAGCTTGGGGTTGGCCGCGTGCATGATCATCACGGGGGTGAGGTCGTTGATCCAGAAGTAGTCGTCCTTGCCGTAGCGCAGGCCACGTACCGCGCTCAAGGCTTGCTTCTGCGCCGCTTCACGGGTCAGGACGCCGCTGGTTTCGAGGCTGTGATAATAAGTCAGGATCCCGCTGGCGGTTTGCACCACACGCTGGGTCTGCTCACTCTTGGCCTGGTACAGGTCGCCATGAATCTGCTTGAGCATAAGCAGGCCGAGGGTTAGCAGCATCAGCACGGCGACGATCAGGATCAGCCAGAGGCGCCGGCTGATAGACATATTGCGCAAACTGTTCATGGTCCTGTCACTCCGTGTTCTTATAATTTTGGGTGCTGCATCGACTTTTCCGGCTTGTCTGATAGGCTTTCGGCCCAGAATCAAAAAACCTGAGTCCTGCCTGATTTTTCACGGAATTTTCGCAGTTCGGCCTTGATTATTTGCGCTGTGCTTGCAGCGCACTCTTCGTTAGTGAACGTATAAAAAATATCAACGAGGCATGCCGTGGGCATGACCTTTGGGGGAATCGATGGATCTTTGGACCGCCGTACAGGCACTGATACTCGGCGTTGTAGAGGGATTGACGGAGTTTTTGCCGATCTCCAGTACCGGGCACCAGATTATCGTGGCCGACTTGATCAACTTTGGTGGCGAACGCTTTGAAGCGTTCAATATCATCATCCAGCTGGGCGCGATCCTGGCGGTGGTGTGGGAGTTTCGACGCAAGATCCTCGACGTGGTGGTCGGCTTGCCGACCCAGCGCAATGCCCAACGCTTCACCGTCAACCTGATCATCGCCGTGTTGCCGGCGGTGGTGTTGGGGGTGATTTTCGCCGACCTGATCAAACACTACCTGTTCAACCCGATCACCGTGGCGGCGGCGTTGGTGGTGGGCGGCGTCATCATGTTGTGGGCCGAGCGTCGCCAGCATGAAGTGCACGCCGAAACCGTCGACGACATCACCTGGAAGGACGCGATCAAAGTTGGCTTCGCCCAGTGCCTGGCGATGATCCCGGGTACCTCGCGCTCGGGCGCCACCATCATTGGCGGCCTGTTGTTCGGCCTGTCGCGCAAGACCGCCACCGAGTTCTCGTTCTTCCTGGCGATGCCGACCATGGTCGGTGCGGCGGTGTATTCGGGCTACAAGTACCGCCACCTGTTCCAGCCGGATGACTTGCCGGTGTTCGCCATCGGCTTTGTCACCTCGTTCATCTTCGCGATGATCGCGGTCAAGGCGCTGCTCAAGTTCATCGCCAGCCACAGCTACGCGGCGTTTGCCTGGTACCGGATCGCCTTCGGCCTGGTGATCCTGGCCACCTGGCAGTTCGGCTGGATCGACTGGTCGGCCGTCAAGCCATGACCCTCCAGCATCCGCGCTTCAAGGCGTTGGTGTTTGCACTGTTGTGCGCCGCGCCGCTGTTTGGTTCGGCGCTGCTGTGGTACCGCGGGGTTTCGCTGATCCCGCTGGTGGCCTATGGCGTGGTCAGCGTGGTGGCGTTCCTGCTGTATTGGAGCGACAAGCGTAAGGCTCGCGAAGACAGCTGGCGCACCCCGGAAAACGTCCTGCACGCCGTGGAGCTGGCAGGCGGTTGGCCGGGGGCGTTGATTGCCCAGCAGGTATTCCGCCACAAGACGCGCAAGGTGTCTTACCAGGTGGTGTTCTGGCTGATCGTGTTGCTGCACCAGGTGTTCTGGATTGATCAGTTGTTCCTGGGTGGCACACTGTTATCGATTTTCTAACGCCCTATTAGCCCGAAAAAATCTATCCTTGGGAAATTCCCTACAGGTTCGCGGGAGCCGATCAAGATCAAATGTGCCCCCCGCAGCCTAGACTCCTCCGCTAGCAGCCGATTATTCGGCTGTTTCCAAACGTTCACTCAGTGACTGCGCATTCGACCTCGATCCAGTGGGGCGGTCGGCAAAAGCGGTTATCTGCGCCTGGGTTTTGAGAAGCGCGGCAATCGCAGTGTCCTGACGGACATTGAGCGGCGCGTGCCGTCGCTGGTGCAGAAGACGTTGTAACGGGACGAAGAGCTGCCCGGTTTGCCCTGCGTCACCATGATCTCCACGGCAGGTTGTGGGTGCCTGCGGGCATGTCACCACACAGTCCTTTGGCGCTGAGCCAACCCCGCACGCTCACTGCCAAACAAGAAACCGTAATGAACGCTATCACTCCGTTATCCAGCACCTGCGAGCCTGCAACCACCAAGCGACACGCACTCTACTTGCTCACCGGCCTGCTTGCCGCCAACGGCCTCGCGTGGGCGTGGGCGTTGATCGAGTTCTGCCACAACCCGGTGCTGATGGGCACCGCGTTACTGGCTTACGGCTTCGGTCTGCGCCACGCGGTGGATGCCGACCATATCGCGGCTATCGACAACGTAATCCGCAAGCTGATGCAACAAGGCAAACGGCCTATTGCGGTGGGCACCTGGTTCTCGTTGGGGCATTCCACCATCGTGGTGTTGGCATGCTTTGCGATTGCCGTCACCGCGATGGCATTCAAGGACAACATGGCCTGGTTCCAGGATGTCGGCGGTCTGATGGCTCGCCTGTTTCGGCGGGTGTTCAACCTGGTCAACAAGAGCTGGCACATGTACCCGGTAGGTTTTCTGTTCGGCCTGGGTTTTGACACCGCTACGGAAGTCGGATTGTTGGCCATCAGTGCCACCAGCGCCTCACACGGCATCAGCCTGTGGTCGATCATGGTGTTCCCGGTGCTGTTTGCGGTGGGCATGGCGCTGATCGATTCGCTGGATAACTTCGTGATGGTGGGCGCCTACGGCTGGGCGTTCTCTAAGCCGGTACGCAAGCTCTACTACAACATCACCATCACGGCGGCCTCGGTTGTCGTTGCGCTGTTTATCGGTGGTGTTGAAGCACTGGGCCTGATTTCCGAAAAGCTGGAATTGACCGGTGGTATCTGGACGCCAATCAACGCCATCAGCGATAACTTCGGCCAGATTGGCTACTGGATTATTGGGATCTTTGTGCTGTGCTGGTTGATCTCGGCCGTTAATTATTACGTGCGTGGCTACGATCAACTACGTGCCAATATCTGATTTAAATGTCTATTTAGGGTTAAGCATTCTTTCGCCCAAGAACTGCCATGCTTTCACCGAGAGTAAAGCCAGCAGGCATCCGAGCATCGCGGAGAACAAACCCAGTTTAATCCGAGCCCAAGGGCTGAAATGGCAAGGGGCTGTTGGAGGGCCAGCCGCCTGAATGCACGGTTCGGGATAGAACATAAACCAAACGTGAGGCCAAAAAATGATTAAAACCAGCCCCAGGGTTAGCAGTATCGATATTTTCCACAGGGCGGTGTTTTTTACCTTTTTGACGATACCGTTCAAAAATATGACTAAGGCGAATGACAGTGCTAACGGTGTGAGTATTTCTTCGTGGAACACCTGAAGAAGCAAGTTCGAGTAAGCATCCATGTAATCTCTCCAAAGCCGGGTTACGGTAAATAGTTCTCTGGAATTCGATATTCATGTGTCTGACCTATATCACGTTTCATTGTCAGGTCATATTTATCCGGTTGTGTTCATTAATCGCCAACTAACAGGAAGTTTCCATGTCGTCGAAAGAAAAAAATGGTTCAGGTTCATTGCCCGATACGGGTATTACGCGCCTGACAGGTATTCGTTACGCTCAAGCCGAACGTTTTCAGCCTCCACAGCCGGTCTTGCCTCCTGAAGATTTACGATCGGCGTCCACCTTATCGAAGATCCCCTGTCAGTTGCCTTCACGTTTGGAGCGGGTAATGGGGAAGCCGTCGGTGGATATGCCGCAGAGTGAGGATTGCCTACTGCTGGATATCACTTTGCCAGCGGGCAACGTTGAAAACCGTGCGGTGATGGTCTGGTTTCATGGCGGTGGCTACTTCAGTGGCGGTGGAGGAATGCCCTGGTACGGGGCTGAAAAGCTTGCGCAGGAAGGTAACGTTATCGTTGTCAATGTGAGCTATCGGTTGGGCGTATTCGGCTACTTGATGCTGGATGGAGTCTGCCAGGGCAACCTGGGGCTGCTGGATCAGATTGAGGCCGTTCGCTGGGTGAACCGCCATATCGCAAAACTGGGGGGTAACCCAAACAACATCACATTATTCGGGCAGTCTGCGGGCGCTCATTCGATTGCTTATATGATGGCGATGGGAAAAGACCGTCCACTGTTCGCCCATGCCATTTTGCAAAGTCCACCCATGGGATCCCACCAGGATCAAAAAACTGCCAGGGCGTTCGGTAACGTGTTCGCAGCACTGCTGGGCAAAGACCCGCTCAGCGCAACGGTAGAAGAGTTGTTGGCCGCACAAGCCCAGGCCGCTGCGCAAATCGAGTCCGTGATGATCGTAGGGCCGATTGTCGATTGCTACCCACTGCCTGGATTGCCTGAACTGGAAAAGGCCTGGTCTGCCTGTCGCATACCGACATTAATGGGATGGGTAGACGATGAAGCATTGCCGTTCCTTCCCGTGGTGGACGGGGAACACCTGTCAAAGGAGCAACGCAAGTTGGCAATGCGCCAGCATGGAAAGGCATTGACTCATTCGCTGTTCACCGATGGCATAAAAGAGCTGGCTTCCACGCTGGCTGACGGTACCCAGCCGGTTTATCTCTACAACTTCTCCTGGCAAGCACCCGACTCTATCTGGGGCGCTGCCCACTGTATTGAACTGCCCTTTTTGTTAGGCGATGAAGGTGCCTGGTCAACTGCGCCGATGCTTGAGGGCGCGGTATGGAGTGACCTTGAAATTCAGGGTAAAGCCCTGCGTTCCATTTGGCTTGAGTTCGCCCGCAGTGCGTCAGCCCAGGAAGTTGATACATCACCTTCGCGACCTTGGCGTATTTGGAGGGTCGGCAAACGCGCCTGATGCCTCACCTGAGGCTTGAACTAACGCTGACGGCCTGTAGATTTGCAGTTCGACTATTCCAATAAGAAGAGCCAGTCCATGTCACAAAACCCAGTAGATGCAATCTGTCCAGACCTCGAAGAACTGACCGCCTTGAGACGCGATCTCCACGCCCACCCGGAGTTGGGGTTTGACGAGCATCGAACCTCACAGATCGTCGCAAGCTTTCTTGAGGGGTTGGGCATTGAGGTTTTCCGTGGGCTGGCGGGTACCGGGGTTGTCGGTGTCATCCATGGCGCCAGCCCCGGCGGGAGCATTGGCCTGCGGGCGGACATGGACTGCCTGCCCATGGTCGAGGCCAACGACTTTGCGCACCGCTCGGTCCACCCCGGCCTGATGCACGGCTGTGGGCACGACGGGCACACCGTGATGTTGCTGGCCGCAGCCCGCTACCTGGCGCAGACGCGCCGGTTCCGCGGTACGGCAGTGGTGATTTTCCAGCCTGCGGAAGAAGGCGGCGGGGGCGCGCAGGTGATGATTGAACAAGGCCTGTTCGAACAATTTAACGTGGATTCGATTTATGCCCTGCACAACAATCCGGATTACCCGGCAGGGGTCATCGCAGTTCAGCCGGGACCTGTGGAGGCGGCCGCCGACACGTTCGACATTATCGTGACCGGTCGGGGTGGCCATGCCGCCATTCCTCACGAAACCATTGACCCGGTGGTGGTCGCGAGCCATATCGTCATTGCACTGCAAAGCATTGTCAGCCGTAACCTGCACCCTCTGGAGGCGGGCGTGGTGACAGTTGCCAGTATGCAAACCAGCCAACTTACTACTTCTAACGTTATTCCGGCACAGGTGAAAATGCGTGGAACTGCCCGCAGCTTTACGGCGGCCAATCGGGATTTGTTGGACCGGCGCATTGGTGAGATTGCCCAGGGCGTCGCCACCGCATTCGGTGCCACGGCCACGTGTGATTACCAGCGAGGCTATCCGCCGACCGTTAATCACACTGAGCAAGCGCTGTTCGCCGCCCAGGTTGCCCGTAGCTTGATAGGCGAGGAAAACGTGAAGTGCAACGAACCCTTGACCATGGGGGCCGAAGACTTTTCATACATGCTGGAACAACGACCGGGCGCCTATATTTATCTGGGGCAGGGAGGCAGCCCAAGCCAGGGCGCCGGTTCCTGTCAGTTGCACAATGATCACTATGACTTCAACGACAGCATCATCCCCCTCGGCGCAGGCTTATTGGCCTCACTGGTGGAGCAAGGTTTGCCCCTGGAGTAATGGCCGATGCGGGGGCGTGCTTATTTAGCCGCTACCACGGTAACAACCCGCTGCGGAAACGGGATGCTGATTCCTCCTCAGATACAAAAAAGCCACTCAATAGGGTGGCTTTTTTGGCCTGATGGCTGTGTATCAGTCATCCAGCCTCAGCCCCACCTGCGTGCGCTTGGGCAGCTTGCTCACCACCAACTGGTGGGAACGCTGCAACAGGCCACGCAGTTCCTCAGCGCCCAGCGGGTAGGGCGTTTCCATGATGATCCACTGCGCCCGTGCCAGGTACGGCGCCGGATGGATGCCCGGGCGGTCTACGTGGCCCAGGAACAGCTCCTTGTCGACCTTGAACGCCAGCGAGTCACCCCGCAGGTTCTGCAAGGCAAACATCTTGTTGCCGGCAATCGAAAACACCCGCACGCCACCCCATTTGTAATCCTCCCGCGCACCGGGCAAGCCCAGGCAAAACGTGGCGACTTGTTCTTCGGTCATTCTCATAGCAAACGGTCTCCGCAACCTTTGAAGGCGTTATCCAGATGGTCGATCCAGGCTCGCACCGCTGGCAACACGCCGCGTCGATGTGGGTACACCGCCTGCAACCAGCCACCCGGCAATGACCATTCGGGCAAGAGCTGCACCAACTGGCCGTTAGCCAATTCCTCTTCGCAATACATCATCGGCAGCACGGTAAACCCCAGGCCGGCGAGGGCGCAGGCCTTGCGTACCAGGAAATCGTCGATGCCCAATCGGGCTTCCATGACCAGGTCGTGGCTGTTGCCCTCCGGGCTGAGCATGCGGAAGTGCACCATGCGGTCTGCTTCCAGGGCGCCCAGCACCGGCAATTGCTTGAGGTCTTCGAGGCTGTTGATCTGCCGCTCACGCACAAAGCCGGGGCTGGCAACAATCGCCGTCTGGGCTTGGCGCAGGCGCTTGGTGACGAGCAGCGGGTCTTCATCCCCCAGTTCGCGCACGCGCAAGGCCACATCAATGCCTTCGGCCACCAGGTCGACGCGGCGGTTGACCAGGTTCATCTCCAACTGCACCAACGGGTTGGCGGTGAGAAACTCCGCCACCACGGTTTGCAGGAATTGGTGAGCCAAGCCCACCGGGCTGCTGACCCGCAGCCGGCCACGGGGTTCGCTGGACATGCTGGCCACCGCCTCATCGGCCATTTCCGCCTCCAGCAGCATCGCCTGGCAGTGGCGCAGGTAGCGTTCACCCACGGCGGTCAGGGTCAGTTGGCGGGTAGTGCGTTGCAGCAAGCGGGCGCCGAGGCGCTCCTCCAGTTCGGCAATGCGCCGCGACAGCCGCGACTTGGGGATCCCCAGCAGCCGTCCGGCGGCGGCGAAACCGCCGGCTTCCACTACCTTGGCGAAATAGTAGAGGTCATTCAGATCTTGCATGGTCGGCCTATTGTCCTGTCGATGGGACGAACTATCCGCGCCTGACGTCGGCAAATCCACCCCAAAATACAGCGGTGAGCAAGCTTGCGACTACGGTTGGCTGGCCAGTGAAGCACCGACGGGTTACCTTTTGGTTTTCCCCGGCCAGTGCATTCCAATGAACCTTGAGCAGCCACGTACCCGCCGAATCATCGAGCTGATGGGACAGTTGGCGCCCGTGGAGGGTTACAACCTGACGCCGCTGGATGACGTGCGCTTCCTGCGCTCCAATCGGCCACTGACGCGGGTTCCGGTGCTTTACGACCCGGGTATCGTGATCGTGTGCCAGGGCCGCAAGCGCGGTTTCCTGGGGGAAGACATCTACGTCTACGACGCCCAGCACTACCTGGTGGTGTCGGTGCCGGTGCCGTTCACCATGGAAACCGAGGCCAGCGAAGCAGAGCCAATGCTCGCGGTGTATTTGCGCCTGGATTTCAACCTGGGCGCCGAGCTGATGCTGGAGCTCGACGCGGTGGCCCCGCAGCCCGACGCCAGGCCCAAGGGCATGTACGCCTCGCCGATGGATGACAAGCTCAGTGAGTCGTTGCTGCGCTTCCTGGAGGTGATGAGTGTGCCAGTGGACGCGCGGGTGCTCGGGCCGACCCTGATGCGTGAAATCTACTACCGCATTATCACGGGCGAGCAGGGCGGTTCGATGCGGGCTGCATTGAATCTCCAGGGTCAGTTTGGCAAGGTGGCCCGGGCGATTCGCAAGATCCACGCGTGTTACCACCAGCGCCTGGACGTGGAAGGGTTGGCTAACGAAGCGATGATGAGCGTACCGAGTTTTCATGCGCATTTTCGTACGGTGACCGACACCTCGCCCATGCAGTACCTGAAGTCGACACGCTTGCACCAGGCGCGGTTACTGATGCTGAGGAGTGACATCAGCGCTGCCACGGCCTGCGCCAGGGTGGGGTACGAGAGCGCTTCCCAGTTCAGCCGCGAGTTCAAGCGGTTTTTCGGTCGCACGCCCCATGAAGAGATTGACTGGATGAAACGTACCTACGCGTTGCCGCCGCCCACGAGCGCGTCGATCTATGTCTCGTCACATTAGGATCACTGTCCTGTCAGTGGGACAAACAATCGCATTCTGCCCGACTAATCGTTGATTGGATTCATCTGTAGGCTTAGTTCCATTCCGTCGCCAAAGGCGATGCTTACTTGGAGATGAACCATGAAACTGTTGCATATCGATTCCAGCATCCTTGGCGACAACTCGGTTTCCCGTCAGTTGAGCGCCGGTGTCGTCAAAGCCTGGCAGGCAGCAGAGCCGGGTGTCGAAGTGGTTTATCGTGACTTGGCCGCTGACGCCATCACCCACTTCTCCGGTGTCACTCTGGGCGCCCTGGGCACTGCCGCCGAATTGCGCGATGCCGTGCAAAAACACGAAGCCGACCTGAGCGCTTCCACCCTGGCCGAATTCCTGGCAGCAGACGCCGTAGTGCTGGCCGCGCCGATGTACAACTTCACCATCCCGACCCAACTGAAAGCCTGGATCGACCGCATTGCCGTCGCCGGCCAGACGTTCCGTTACACCGAAGCCGGCCCGGAAGGCCTGTGTGGCGGCAAGAAAGTCATCATTGTCTCCACCTCCGGCGGCTTGCATGTGGGCCAGCCGACGGGCGCAGCCCACGAAGACTACCTGACCGTGCTGTTGGGTTTCCTCGGGATCACCGACATCGAGTTCGTCCGTGCCCACGGCCTGGCCTATGGTGACGAGGCCCGCACCAAGGCACTGAGCGACGCCCATGTATTGATCAGCGACCAGTTGTTCGCCGCAGCGTAAGACTTGTGTAAATTTTGCTGTTCCTCGATATCAATCTGAATCGAGGCGCCTAAACTCTGTATTCTGCTCGCCTGAAAAGCGAACGGAGTACGGAGTTTTTTCGTTTACCCGCTGTCACTACTTTGGCCCAGGTTATGCACGCATGGGTAAACCCTGCCAGTCCGAGCGCCTGAACCATGGATACTTCAATAGCTACGCGGGCTTATGCAGCAAAGGTGGACATCCTCATGATGCGTCTTTGTGCCGTCTTGGTTCTTTCTCTGCTCGGTGGCCTGATTTCAGTGCAAGCCGCGCCCGCACCGCACCCCCATTGGAGTGTGGGCTTTCATCGCATGACGTTTCTCGATCCGCTGGATCTTCAGCCGATGAAGGCCGTCGCGTTCTATCCGTCCACCGACCAGGAACACATCACCAAGGTGGGCGCTTATCACATCGCTGCCACTGAAGATTCTAAAATCGCCATTGGCCGTTTTCCGATGTTGATGCTGTCCCACGGCAATACCGGCACACCCTTGGCCCTGCACGACCTGGCGACCTCCCTGGCGCGTAAGGGGTTTGTCGTGGTGGCGGTGTTGCACCCTGGCGACAACTACAAGGACCACAGCCGCCTGGGGACCTTGAGCAACCTGTATGGGCGCCCGATCCAGATCTCCGAAGCCATCACCGCCACCCTCGGCGACCCGATGCTGTCGCCGTTCGTCAACGTCGACCAGGTGGGTGTCATCGGCTATTCGGCCGGCGGCGAAACCGCGCTGATCCTCGCCGGTGCCAAGCCGGACCTGGACCGCCTGCGCCGTTACTGCCAACAACGCCCCGAAGACCGCGACGCCTGCACCACCAAGGGCGAGTTGATCGTCGACCGTGACGATTTGCAGCCCCAGGCCGACCCGCGCATTCATGCGTTGATGCTGATGGCGCCGCTGAGCCTGATGTTTGGCCGCCACACCTTGGCGGACGTGCATGTACCGGTGCTGCTCTACAGTGGCGACGGCGACAAGCTGGTGGCCGTGGACAAGAACGCCGAGGCCCTGGCGCGCAAACTGCCGGAGCCGCCGGACTTCAAGCTGTTGGCCGGGGCAGGGCACTTCGTGTTCATGGCGCCTTGCGATGAGAGCCAACTGGCCGCGATGCCGGCCATGTGCACCGATGCCGACGGGGTTGACCGTGAAAGCATCCACCGCGACCTGATTTCCGAGGCCGGGCGGTTCTTCAATCACACCCTTGGGCAATCCACCCGGGCGGGCTTGCAGACGGCGGATCAGTAAGCGCGGCGCTTGAGCAGCAACGTCAGGCCCAGGCCGGTGACGGAGAGCAAGGCGGCGCAGAAGAAGATCCACGAATAGCCCAGGTTCAACGCCACCGCGCCCATCACCGGCCCGGCAATCGCCAGCGCCAGGTCAAAAAACACTGCATACGCACTCAACCCGGCGCCCCGGCTGCTGTTGGGCACCTGCTTGATCGCCTCCACCCCCAGCGCCGGGTACACCAGCGACAAGCCAAAGCCCGTCAGCCCGGCGCCGATCAAGGCCACGCCGGTGGACGGTGCCAGCCACAGCAGCGTCAGCCCCAGGGTTTCGATGGTCATGCAGGCTATCGCCGCCGTGAAGCCGCCGAAGCGGTTGATGGCCGTGATAAACACCAGGCGTGACAGGATAAAGCACACGCCAAATACCGTCAGGCACCAGGCCGCGCCGATCCAGCCTCGGCTCAGGTAGTAGAGGGTGATAAAGGTGGTGAGGGTGCCGTAGCCAATCGATGCGAGACACAGGCTGGCGCCAAACGGCGCGATACGTCCGAAGACCGCCCAGAAGGGCAGCCGCTCGCCGCGTACCACGGGCACCGAAGGCTTGTTGCGAATCAGCAGCAGTCCCAGGGCGGATAGCACCGTGAGGGCGATTCCGAGGCTGGTGTAGCCGTAGTCTGCAACCATCACGACCCCAAGCGGTGCGCCGATGGCAATTGCGCCGTAGGAGGCGATGCCGTTCCAGGAGATCGAGCGTGCGGTGTGTTCGGCACCGACTGCGCCCATGCACCAACTGATGGTGCCGACGCCGATCAGGCCCTGCGCAACCCCCAGTAATAGCCGCCCGACAATCAAGATGCCGAGGCTCAGCAACGGCAGGCTTTGCACCAGCGTTGCGATAAACGTCAGCACGCCGCTCAGCAGGATTCCGCTCAAGCCCAGCACGATGGCGCGTTTGGTGCCTACGTTGTCTGACATGCGTCCGGCCATCGGGCGGCTGAGCAGCGTGGCCAGGTATTGCGAGCCGATGGTTATCCCGGCAATTACTGCGCTGAAGCCCAGTTCGCCGTGGACGTAGCCGGGTATCACTGCAATCGGCAGGCCGATGCAGATAAACGCGATAAAGGTGTAGAAGACGATGGAGACGATCTGCAGAGTGATCGACAAGGAGCTGGGGGCGGCGGGCTGTGTGGCAGGCATGGGAACTCGTTCGCGGGCGGGCGGTGAGCGCATCATGGCAAGGGCTTTGGGTAAAAGGAAGCAGGCTAACTATATTGTGTGTGTTTGAGGGGGCGTGCCTATCCGGCTTTGGACCCATGAGTCCTCCCTGGCCGGGGACGGCTAAAGTGGACACGGTAAAATGTGGGAGCTGTCGAGCTTTAGCGAGGCTGCGATGGCGGCGGCATGGTTGATAAAGAGGTCGCCTGACACACCGCTATCGCGGCCTCGCTGGGGCTCGACGGCTCCCACAGGGGGCGGGGGATGTCTGGGAGTTGTGTGTTCGGTAGCAAGTACTTGGGTTGCGCAAATCGAATGTGGGAGCTGTCGAGCTTTAGCGAGGCTGCGAAGGCGGCGGCATGGTTGATAAAGAGGTTGCCTGACACACCGCCATCGCGGCCTCGCTGGGGCTCGACGGCTCCCACAGGGGATCGGGGGAAGTCTGGGGGGTTGTGTTTGATCGCAAGCACTCGGGTTGCGCAAATCGAATGTGGGAGCTGTCGAGCTTTAGCGAGGCTGCGAAGGCGGCGGCATGGTTGATA
>NZ_JAAAFU010000097.1:166163-166336 GCF_019352905.1 Pseudomonas sp. Xaverov 83
CCACTCGGGCTGCACAAATCAAATGTGGGAGCTGTCGAGCTTTAGCGAGGCTGCGAAGGCGGCGGCATGGTTGATAAAGAGGTCGCCTGATACACCGCCATCGCGGCCTCGCTGGGGCTCGACGGCTCCCACAGGGGGCGGGGGATGTCTGGGAGTTGTGTGTTCGGTAGCAA